>NZ_JAYMRY010000039.1:0-68223 GCF_038900695.1 Paraburkholderia sp. JHI2823
TGTGCCGTTGTGCCGTTGTGCCGTTGTGCCGTTGTGCCGTTGTGCCGTTGTGCCGTTGTGCCGTTGTGCCGTTGTGCCGTTGTGCCGTTGTGCCGTTGTGCCGTTGTGCCGTTGTGCCGTTGTGCCGCTGCCTGCCGCAGTGCGCTATGCCGCTGTGGCGCTGTGCGCAATGCCGCTGCGCCCCTGCTCCGCTGCGTTCTGCCGCGAACGTCGCGGCAGAGTTCCCAGGGCGCCCGAACGGGCCCCCACTGCGCGCACCCGCGCCGCTCTTCTCCCGCGCTTTGCGCGTCTCTCCCGCGCCACCAGGCCACGCATCCGTGGCGCTGTCACCAAAAATTCATTTAATTCATCCGATCATATGCCGTTAATTTCAACGTCTTCGCCCGTTCCGGCCTGTTCATGTCCGCTCCCGCGCCATTCCTGCAAGCCACACCCGGCGTCGGGGCACTGATCGCCCAGCGCCAGTTGCGCGCCGTTTTCCAACCCATCGTCGACTTCGGGGGTGGCGCGATCCTCGGCTATGAAGGGCTCATCCGTGGGCCAGCCGGCTCGCCGCTCGAAACGCCCGCCGCCCTCTTCGCACGCGCCGGCGAAGAGCAATGCACCGCCGCACTCGAACGCGCGGCCGCCAGCATCTGCATCGAGACGTTCGCCGGGCTCGACTGCCCCGGCAAGCTGTTCCTCAATTTCAGCGCCGACGCGCTGCGCCAGCTCACCGCCGCAGACGACGCCGCGGGCGCGCTCTTCGACGGCCCGATCGACCCCACGCGCGTGGTGATCGAGCTCACCGAGCAAAGCGCCATCCATGACCTGCGCAACTTCGCCCCCGTCGTCGAGGCCTTGCGCGCCTCGGGGGCCCAGTTCGCGCTCGACGACTACGGCACGGCCAACGCGAGCCTCGGTCTTTGGGTCCAGCTGCAGCCCGATGTCGTGAAGATCGACCGCTTCTTCGTTCACGACATCGCCAACGACGCCCTCAAGTTCGAGGCCGTGCGCGCCATGCAGCATTTCGCGCAGGCGAGCGGCACGCGCCTCGTGGCCGAAGGCATCGAGAACGCCGCAGACCTCATCGTGCTGCGGGACATGGGCATCGACTGCGGCCAGGGCTTTTTCTTCGGCCGCCCGAATGTGGAGCCGCTGCGCGTGCTAGCGCCCGAGGCGCGCGAGGCGATCCGCGCGGACCACATCGCCGTGTTCCCCGAAGCCACGCGCAGCGCGGGCGCCGCGCAACCCGCGGGCGGCGGCGCGCCCGCAGGCAAGATGCTGGTGCGCGCCCCCGCGCTGCCGCGCCACGCGACCAACAACGACGTCCTCGAACTGTTCAACGGCCTGCCCGACCTGCACGCCGTGGCCGTGGTGGAAAACGAAGCGCCCATCGCGCTCATCAACCGCCGTGCGTTCATGGACCGCTATGCGCTGCCGTATCACCGCGAACTGTTCGGCAAGAAGCCCTGCCTGCACTTCGCCAACGCCCAGCCGGTGCTCATCGAGCAGTCGATGACCGTCGAGCAGATGGCGACGCTCCTCGCGAGCGACGACCAGCGCTACCTCGCCGACGGCTTCGTCATCACCGACAACGGCCGTTACGCCGGGCTCGGCACGGGCGAAAGCCTCGTGCGCGCCGTGACGGAAGTGCGCATCCAGGCTGCGCGCTACGCGAATCCGCTCACGTTCCTGCCGGGCAACATCCCCATCAGCTCGCACATCGAGCGTCTGCTCTCGAACGATGCGGGCTTTCATGCGTGCTACGTCGACCTGAACCAGTTCAAGCCCTTCAACGATCAGTACGGCTACTGGCAAGGCGACGAAGTGCTGAAGTTCGCGGCGACGGTGCTCGCCGACACGTGCGACCCCACGCGCGACTTCCTCGGCCACGTGGGCGGCGACGACTTCCTGATCCTGTTCCAGAGCGAGAACTGGCACGCGCGCGCGTGCCGGGCCATCGAAACGTTCAACCAAGGCGCGCAGCGCTTCTATGCGCCGGAGGACCGGCTCGGGGGCGGCATCCACGGCGAGGATCGCCACGGCAACGCGACCTTCTTCAGCTTCGTGACGATGGCGATAGGTTGTGTGCACATCGCGGCGGGCGAAGGCGCGCGGCACAGCAGCGACGCGATCGCCTCGCTCGCGGCCCTTGCCAAGCGCCGCGCGAAACAGGAGGCGACGGGGCTCGTCGTGATCGACGGCAGCACGAGCGCCGATCTGCTCCCCACGCCCGGCCTCGCCGGCGAAGCCGCCCGCGCGTCGTAGCGACTGACCTCCCGCCCTCCCCCGGCAGCCCGGCAAAAACATGGGCCAGCCGCACGGCCCGTGCCGCGCGGCCGGCCCGTCGCGCTTTCGCGTTCGCGTTGCTTTCGGGATGCTGCTGCGACGAAAGCGTGTCGTCGCTAGATCGTGCCCATCAACACCAGGACGAGGACGATGATCAGGACGATGCCGATCGTTCCCGACGGCGCGTAGCCCCACGAGCGGCTGTACGGCCAGGCGGGGAACGCGCCAACGAGCACCAGGATGAGAATGACCAGAAGCAGGGTGCCGAGCATGATGCCTCCGTAAGTCGAATGTCAGTGTTCTCGTTTCCGCAACCACCGTGCCCGCACGTGTTTAGTAACATTTACTAAACAAAGAAAATTGCGTTTATCTCCACATTTACGGGTATTTACCGGGGGAATACAGCGTTGACTTCGGTTTTGTTCGCGGATTTTTACTATACAATCGCCGCACACCCGGCCACTCCGGGAAAACGCTTCGCGCCATCGCAAGCCAGGAATCATGGGGACAACCATTCGTGACGTCGCGCAGGCGGCCAACGTGTCGATCGGCACGGTGTCGCGCGCGCTGAAAAACCAGCCGGGCCTTTCCGAAGCCACGCGCGAGCGCATCGTCGAAGTCGCGCGCACGCTCGGCTACGACTGCGCGCAGCTGCGCCCGCGCATCCGCCGGCTCACGTTCCTGCTGCACCGCCAGCACAACAATTTCGCCGCGAGCCCGTTCTTCTCGCACGTGCTGCACGGCGTGGAAGACGCCTGCCGCGAGCACGGCATCGTGCCCGCGCTCCTCACCGCCGGTCCCGCCGACGACACCGTCCAGCAGTTGCGCCTGCACGCGCCCGACGCCATCGCCGTGGCGGGCTTCGTCGAGCCGGAAATGCTCGCTGCGCTCGTCGCGCTGCAACGGCCGCTCGTGCTGATCGACCTGTGGGCGCCGGGCCTGCGCTCGGTGAACATCGACAACGCGGCGGGCGCGGCGCTCGCCATGCAGCATCTGTTCGAGCTGGGGCGGCGGCGCATCGCGTTCATCGGCGGCTCGCTCGCGCACTACAGCATCGCGCAGCGTGCGCTCGGCTATCGCCGCGCGTTCTTCGAGGCGGGGCTCCTGTTCGACCCGTCGCTCGAAACGACGATAGACGGCGGGCTCGATCCCGACACGGGCGCGTCGCTAGCCATGCAGCGCCTGATCGACACCGCGCGCGCGGCGTCGCGCCCGCTGCCCGACGCGCTCTTTGCCTACAACGACGCCGCCGCGCTCGCGGCCATGCGCGTGTGCTTTGCCAATGGCCTGCGCGTGCCGGAGGACATCGCCATCATCGGTTTCGACGATATCGCGGGCGCGACGCACGCCTCGCCGCCGCTCTCGACGATCGCCGTCGACAAGGAAGCGCTCGGGCGGCGCGGCGTCGAACTGCTGCTCGAAGAGACGCCCGCCGCCAGCGAGATCCGTTTGCCCGTGCAGCTCGTCGCACGTGCAAGCACATTGGGTGCGGCGTCACCGGATTTCGTCGCCGCGTACGCGATCCGCCCCACTGCAGGCACGCCGCAGAGCGCCTGAAGCGCCCCGCGAATTTGCGGTGGAGTTGCGTTTGAAATTGCGTTGGAGTTGCGCTGACAACAGACTGAAAACGCGTTGAAACCTCGCTGAAGCCACGTCCAAGCCAGAAGAGAAAGCCATGACGATGACCGCCGACACCGCCTCCCCCGCCTCTCCCGCCTTCGCACAAGCCGGCTCCGTGCCGGGCGTCGCGAGCTTTCGCGACCGCGGCTTCCTGCTCGGCCACGTGCAGGACACGCTGCGCTTCTACGCGCCGAATGTGCTCGACGCCTCGGGCGGCTTCTTCCACTACTTCCGCGACGACGGCTCGATCTACAACGCCCACTCGCGGCACCTCGTGAGCAGCTGCCGCTTCGTCTTCAACTATGCGATGGCGTATCGCGAGTTCGGCGATCCGCAGCATCTGGAATACGCGCGCCACGGCCTGCAGTTTCTGCGCGACGGCCACTGGGACCCGCAATTGCAGGGCTACGACTGGGAGATCGACTGGCGCGACGGCAAGAAGCGCGTGCTCGACGCCACGCGCCACTGCTATGGCCTCGCGTTCGTGCTGCTCGCTTACGCGCATGCGGCGATGGCCGGCATCGAAGAAGCGCGGCCGATGATCGGCGCGACCTTCGAGCTCATGGAGCACCGTTTCTGGGACGGCGCGGCGGGCCTCTACGCCGACGAGGCGAGCGCGGACTGGATCGTCACCGGATATCGCGGCCAGAACGCCAACATGCACACGACCGAGGCGCTGCTAGCGGCCTACGAGGCGACGGGCCATCTCGTCTATCTCGACCGTGCGGAGCGCGTCGCGTCGAACATCACGCTGCGCCAGGCCAAGCTCTCGCAGGGCCTCGTGTGGGAGCACTTTCACGCGGACTGGTCCGTCGACTGGCATTACAACGAGGAAGACAGCTCGAACATCTTCCGCCCGTGGGGCTTCCAGCCGGGCCATCAAACCGAGTGGGCGAAGCTCCTCTTGCTGCTCGAACGGCACCGGCCGCTGCCCTGGCTGCTGCCGCGCGCGATCGAACTCTTCGACGCCGCCATGGCGCACGCGTGGGACAACGATCACGGCGGCCTCTACTACGGCTTCGGCCCCGACGGCACCGTATGCGATCACGACAAGTACTTCTGGGTGCAGGCCGAAACCTTCGCCACGGCGGCGCTGCTCGGCAAGCGCACCGGCAACGAGCGCTTCTGGGACTGGTACGACGAGATCTGGCGCTACAGCTGGGCGCATTTCGTCGATCATCGCTATGGTGCGTGGTATCGCATCCTGACCTGCGACAACCGCAAGTACAGCGACGAAAAGAGCCCAGCCGGCAAGACCGACTATCACACCATGGGCGCGTGCTACGAAGCGTTGAACGCGCTGCCCGGACGCGGCATGGCGCCGGTCGTGGGTCGCGAGGAAGTCGCGACCTCCGGCGTCACGACCAGCCAGACCCCAGCCGAGGACTAAGACGATGAGCACCTGCAGCACTGGCCCGGACTTCTCGTCCGGCTTCCCGGCCTTCATCTCGGCCGGCGACATCCTCACCGATCTCGTGCGCGTGCCCGCGCCCGAAGGCGCGCCGCACGGCACCCAGCCTGGCGCCGATTCGCACTGGCGCGCCCACCCCGGCGGCGCGGGATGGAACGTCGCGCGCGCGGTCGCGCGTCTCGGGCTGCCCACGGCGTGCGTGGGGTCGCTCGGCGTCGACAACTTCTCGGACGAACTGTGGAACGCGAGCGTGGCCGCGGGCCTCGACATGCGCTTCATGCAACGCGTGGAGCGCCCGCCGCTGCTCGCGATCGTGCATCAGACGCATCCGCCCGCGTACTACTTCATCGGCGAGAACAGCGCCGATCTCGCCTTCGATCCCGCGAAGCTGCCCGAAGGCTGGCGCGCGCACGCGAAGTGGGCGCACTTCGGCTGCATCAGCCTCGTGCGCCAGCCGCTCGGCGAAACGCTCGCCACGCTCGCCGCCGAACTGCGCGCGGCCGGCGTGAAGATCAGCTTCGATCCGAACTACCGCAACCTGATGGCGCACGGCTACGAGCCGATCCTGCGCCGCATGGCCGCGCTCGCCGACCTCATCAAGGTCTCCGACGAAGACCTGCGCATGCTGTTTCCCGGCACGAGCGAGGCCGAGGCCATCGAAGCCGTGCGCGCGCTCAATCCGGCCGCCACGCTGCTGGTCACGCGCGGTGCACAGGCGGCCGCGCTCTACGTCGGCGACGAAATGATCGAGGCGGCGCCGCCGCGCGTCGAGGTGGCCGACACCGTGGGCGCGGGCGATGCTTCCATCGGCGGGCTGCTGTTCAGCCTGATGAGCGCACCGCAACGCGACTGGCGTCAGCATCTCGCTTTTGCGCTCGCCGCGGGCGCGGCCGCGTGCCGCCGGCCCGGCGCGCATTCGCCGACGCTCGACGAAGTCGTCGCGCTGCTCGCCGATTAAGGAAGGCGGCGGCCCGCGGCACATCGCCTCTTCGGGCGACGCGGCGCTGACACGAAAGCGCCGCGCCGCCGTCATATGCGTGCCCCGCAGCCGCGCGGGCAACGTGCTAGCATGGAATTTCCCTCCTGTTGCGGGTGATGCGCGCAGCGCGCGGCCCGAGCTGCGCGGCCGTCACGCACGGCCCACGTCGAGGGTTTTCCTTCGCGAGGAGCACGTTATGGAAGACGTCACCTACACCAAGGGGATCTACACGGCCGTCGCCTCGGTGCGGCCCATGAACGCCGGCCAATATCAAGGCCTCGTCTCCCTGGCGCGCGACGACGGCGAGGAACTCGAAAACGCCGTGTATGAAGTCGAGGCCGCGTCGGGCACGCCGGAAGAGGCGCTCGAAGAAGCCAAGGCGTTGGCGCATCGTATTCTTGGCGAGCTCGAACTGTAGGTCGCCAACGCCCTTTCAGGGCATGTTGACAGCGCTGCATGGGACCGGGTGCTCTGCACGGAACCAAGCCCGTGCGGTCGACAGGAGGTGAAGCATGGCCGAACAGCTCTTCCTTTACGGCGTCTACGCCATCCACGTGCATCCGCTCGAACTCCAGGGCGCTCGCTGGGACGCCGAATATCAGATCACGCATCGCGACAAGGCCGTACAGCCGTGGGTCACGGTAGGCGGCAACGCGGGCTACGAAGCGCCCACACAAGCCGTCGATGCCGCACGCCGCCAGGCGATCGCCGATATCGAGCACGGCGCGGGCATACCGAAGCCGCACGGGTTTCCGTAAGCCCGCCGTGCAGTGCAGCCGCGAATCTCTTGCACTTGCGCTCGCGTTCGCCGCAGCGCCAGCGGCGCGGCGGCGCGTCCTGCCGCTAGCGTCCGCTGGCGGCCTTCCCGCTTTGGCCTGCACTTTGGCTCGCGTGTTACCGGACTGCCGCGCACGGTTTCGGTGTCCTTTTCAACCTCCGGCTTGTCCCGTCCCTCCGGCGTTGCTACGCTTTCCCTTCTCGATTCAGACCCGCAGGGACCATCATGACGCCCGAAACGCCGGAGCGCGTCGCAAACCAGGAAGCCGCCCAGCAGGCCGAGTCCGCGCCCAATGATTCGCCGGGCGTGGACATGGACGCCTGCAAGGCCGAAACCCCGAGCGGAGCAAAGCGAGGCGCGCGGCGCGGCACGCCGCGCAAGCTGCATATCGGCGGGCGCGACGTGCTCGTCTACGGCATGCCCCAAACCTGGGGCGACTTCTATCATTCGGCGCTCACCATGCGCTGGCCCGCGTTCTTCGCCTTGCTCGCGGGACTCTTCCTGCTCCTCAACGGCGTGTTCGCCTGCCTTTACCAGCTTGGCGCCAGGCCCATCGCCAACCAGTACCCCGACGGCTTTCTCGGCGCTTTCTTCTTCAGCGTGGAGACCCTCGCGACGGTCGGCTACGGCGACATGCATCCGCAAACGCTCTACGCGCACATCGTCGCGACGCTCGAAATCTTCGTCGGCATGTCGGGCATCGCGTTGGCCACCGGGCTCGTCTTCGCACGCTTCTCGCGCCCCCGCGCGAAGATCATGTTCGCCCGCCAGGTCGTGGTGCATCCCATCGAAGGCCGCATGACGCTCATGGCGCGCGCGGCCAATGCCCGCCAGAACGTCATTACCGAAGCGCAGGCGAAGCTGCGGCTCATCCGCGTCGAGACCTCGTCGGACGGCTATCGCCTGCGGCGCATCCACGACCTCAAGCTCGTGCGCGAACAGCATCCGCTCTTCACGCTGGGCTGGAATCTCATGCACGTGATCGACGAGGCGAGCCCGCTCCATGGCATGACGCCCGAGATGCTCGCCGACCAGCAAGCCACGCTGCACGTCGTGATCGAGGGCTCCGACGAGTCGACCGCGCAGACCATGCAGGCGCGCTACAGCTGGTCGGACGAGCAGATCCGCTGGCACTACCGCTACGTGGACCTCATGAGCGACGTGGGGGAGGTGAGCACGATGGACTACGCCCACTTTCACGATGTCGTCCCGTTCGATGGCGCGAAGCCTTATGCGCCTCGTACGATCTGACGGGCGCACGAAAGCCGATGCGCAGGGGCGCGCGACGGCACAGGGAAGATCTCTCTCCAAATCCCGCTGACGTGGGCAGGCTCTCGCGCAATTGACCGGCGGCACCGGAGAGTTAGCAAAAAATTTCCGGCATCGGCGAGAAAAAATAGAGTCTCTTTTGCCGCTCTCCACGGAGGGCGTACGACAGCAAGCCCGGCATGGGATCGCAGTAGGCGCTACTGCATTCGACAGCCCTGCATGGGATCGCACCAGGTGCTCTGCACTGAGTGCGTTCGATAAACACGGAGACTCCCCACATGACCGCGCGCCCCGCGTTCGGCGACACGCCCTCGCCGCTTGATACGCCGCCCCTCGCCGACTACAAGCTCACCGACAACCTCACCGCCACGCGCGGCCGCATCTTCCTGACCGGCACCCAGGCGCTGATCCGCCTCGCGCTGATGCAGCGCGCACTCGACCGCGCGCACGGCCTGAACACCGCGGGCTTCATCAGCGGCTATCGCGGCTCGCCGCTCGGCATGGTCGACCAGCAGGCGTGGAAGGCGAAGAAGCTGCTCGAAGCCGCCGACGTGCGCTTTTTGCCCGCCATCAACGAGGAACTGGGCGGCACGGCCGTGCTCGGCACGCAGCGCGTGGAAGCGGACGCCGAGCGCACCGTCGAAGGCGTCTTCGCCATGTGGTACGGCAAAGGCCCGGGCGTGGACCGCGCCGGCGACGCGCTCAAGCACGGCAACGCCTACGGCTCGTCGCCTCACGGCGGCGTGCTCGTGGTGGCCGGCGACGATCACGGCTGTGTGTCGTCGTCGATGCCGCATCAGAGCGACTTCGCGATGATGGCGTGGCACATGCCCATCGTGAATCCGTCGAACGTGGCCGACATGCTCGAATTCGGCCTGTATGGCTGGGCGCTCTCGCGCTACTCGGGCGCGTGGGTGGGCTTCAAGGCAATTTCGGAAACGGTGGAGTCGGGCTCGACCGTCGATCTCGATGCGTTGAAAACGGACTGGCAAGCGCCCGAAGGATTTACGCCGCCGCCTGGCGGCCTGCACAACCGCTGGCCCGATCTGCCGAGTCTCGCGATCGAGCAGCGTCTCGCCGCCAAGCTCGATGCCGTGCGCCACTTCGCGCGCATGAACAGCATCGACAAGTGGATCGCGCCGAGCCCGCACGCGAACGTGGGCATCGTGACTTGCGGCAAGGCGCACCTCGACCTGATGGAGGCGCTGCGCCGTCTCGATCTCTCGGTGGAAGACCTCGACCGCGCAGGCGTGCGCATCTACAAGGTGGGCCTGTCGTTCCCGCTGGAGATGTCGCGCATCGACGCCTTCGTCGCGGGCCTCACCGACGTGCTCGTGATCGAGGAAAAGGGCCCCGTGATCGAGCAGCAGATCAAGGACTATCTCTACAACCGCAAGGAAGGCGCGCGCCCGACCGTGATCGGCAAGCACGCCGAAGACGGCACGCTGCTGCTCTCCGAGCTTGGCGAGCTGCGCCCCTCGCGCATCCTGCCGGTGTTCGCCGCGTGGCTCGCGAAGCACCGGCCCGCGCTCGACCGCCGCGAGCGCGTGGTCGATCTCGTCGCGCCGCAAATCCTCTCGAACGCCGCCGACGCCGTGCGCCGCACGCCCTACTTCTGCTCGGGCTGCCCGCACAACACGTCGACGAAGGTGCCCGAGGGCTCGATCGCGCAGGCCGGCATTGGCTGCCACTTCATGGCCTCGTGGATGGAGCGCGACACCACCGGTCTCATCCAGATGGGCGGCGAAGGCGTGGACTGGGCCGCGCACTCGATGTTCACGAAGATGCCGCACGTGTTCCAGAACCTCGGCGACGGTACGTACTTTCATTCAGGCATCCTTGCGATTCGCCAGGCCGTGGCGGCGAAGACCAACATCACGTACAAGATCCTCTACAACGACGCCGTGGCGATGACAGGCGGCCAGCCCGTGGACGGCAGCATCTCGGTGCCGCAGATCGCGCGCCAGGTGGAGGCCGAGGGCGTCTCGCGCTTCGTCGTGGTGAGCGACGAGCCCGAGAAGTACGACGGCCATCACGGCCTCTTTCCGAAGGGCACGACGTTCCATCACCGCAGCGAGCTCGACACCGTGCAGCGCGAGCTGCGCGAAACGCCGGGCGTGACCGTGCTGATCTACGACCAGACCTGCGCCGCCGAAAAGCGCCGCCGCCGCAAGAAGGGCGAGTTCCCCGATCCCGACAAACGCCTCTTCATCAACGAGGAAGTGTGCGAAGGCTGCGGCGATTGCGGCGTGCAGTCGAATTGCCTATCGGTCGAGCCCGTGGAAACGGAGCTGGGCCGCAAGCGCCGCATCGATCAATCTTCGTGCAACAAGGACTATTCGTGCGTGAACGGCTTTTGCCCGAGCTTCGTGACCATCGAAGGCGGCAAGCTCAAGAAGGCCGCGGGCGCCGCATTCGATCCACAGGCGCTCGCTGCCCGCGTGAAGGCGTTGCCCGTTCCGGCCACGCATCTCGACAACGCGCCTTATGACATCCTCGTTACCGGCGTGGGCGGCACCGGCGTGGTGACCGTGGGCGCGCTCATCAGCATGGCTGCGCACCTGGAAGGCAAGAGCGCTTCGGTGCTCGACTTCATGGGCTTCGCGCAAAAGGGCGGCTCGGTGCTGTCGTTCGTGCGCTTCGCCGCGACGGACGCGCTGCTCAACCAGGTGCGCATCGACACGCAGCAGGCCGATCTGCTGCTCGCCTGCGACATGGTGGTGGGCGCGAGCGCCGACGCGCTGCAGACCGTGCGCCATGACCGCACGCGCATCGTCGTGAATACGCATGAGATTCCGAATGCGTCGTTCGTGCAGAACCCCGATGCGAACCTGCACGCCGATGCGCTGCTCGCGAAGATGCGTCACGCGGCGACCAACGGGGCAACGCCGGCGCAAGATCCGCTCGCCGCTTGCGATGCCCAGGCACTCGCGCAGCGTTACCTTGGCGACACCATCGGCGCGAACATCGTGATGCTCGGTTTCGCGTGGCAGCTAGGCCTCGTGCCGGTTTCGCTCGCGGCGCTCACGCGCGCGATCGAACTGAACAACGTGGCCGTGCAGGCGAATCTGTTCGCGTTCTCGATCGGCCGCATGGCCGCCGCCGATCCCGCTGCGCTCGAAGCGCTCGACACCCGCCAGGCAGCAGCGGCCAAGGCCACGGCGCGCAAGCTCACGCAAACGCTCGACGAACTGATTGCCGATCGCGAAGCGCGTCTGCTCGCGTATGGCGGCGCGAGCTACGTGAAGCGGTATCGCGCCCTGGTTGATGCGGCTCGCAGTGCGGACAGGAGTGCGGAACAAACGCTCGCGCGCGCCGTTGCCACGACGTTCTATCGTCTGCTTGCCGTGAAGGACGAGTACGAAGTCGCACGACTGCACACCGACCCGGCATTCCGCGCCGCGCTCGAAGCGCAGTTCGAAGGCACGGCGGGCAGCGACTTCACCGTGAAGTTCAATCTCGCGCCGCCGCTCATCGCACGCGGGAAGGACGGCCAGCATCCGCGCAAGATGCAGTTCGGCCAGTGGCTCTGGAGCGCCTTCGGGTTGCTGAAGAAGGGCCGCAGCGTGCGCGGCACGTGGCTCGATCCGTTCGGCAAGACGCTGGAGCGCCGCATGGAGCGCGCGCTCGCCGGCGACTACGAGGCGACGCTGCGCGGCGCGTTCGCGCGCCTCACCGCCGACAACGCCGACGACGTCGCGAAGCTCGCCAGTCTGCATCAGCGCGTGCGCGGCTACGGCCACGTGAAGCTCGCGAACGTCGCGGCGGTCAAGCGCAGCGAACGCGAACTGGCGGCGCGCCTTGGCATCGACGTGAAGACGAGCGCTGCTGTGGAAGAGGCACTCGCCTCGTTCAAGGGCGCGGGCGCGCTGCGCGGCATTCCGGTGGTGGTCGCGAAGTGACGCCGGTCTGACGGATGTAATGCGATGTGATGGGAAGCGCGAAGCGCGCGCCGTTCGTCTGGACGGCGCGCGCTTTTTTCATGGTTCACGCATCGAGCAAGGCTTCGCAGACGCGCGGCTACTCGAACCAGTCGATATCGCCGCACAGCACGCAAAGGCGCCCACCCACCTGCACCGCGATCGAAAGCGTCACGCACGGCAACGCCTCGTTGATCGACAGATACGGCCCGGTCACGTGCACGCGCCCCGGCGTGACGAGCGCCGCGCGGAAGTACGGCCTGCGCAGCCAGCTCGCGCCTTGCGCGTCTTCCAGCGGCAAAAAGCGCGCGTCGCGCTCCGCTCGGTCGACGCGCAACACCACGTTGCGGCCCGCCTGCCTGCCGTCCGCATCGAGCAGATAGCAGCGCACCGCGTGATCGAGCGCGAGGAAGTTCCAGCACACTTCCTCCATCGGCTCGCCGTCCGAGAGCCGTTCGGCGGCGCGCTCGAACGCGCGCTGGTACGGTGCGAGCCGGCTCGTCTCGCCTCGCTCGCGTGTTTCGGTCTGCTGACGAAAACGCTCCGTCGCCTCGGCGATTACGCCTTGCACATGCGCGGCATCGGTGAGCCCGGGAGCGGGCCGCGCGAAGAAGAAGCCCTGCACGAAGTCCGCGTTGCAGGCGAGCGCGAGCTGCGCCTCGTGCTCCGTTTCCACGCCTTCGATCAGCACGAGCTTGCCCGCGTCGTGCAGGAGCGCGACGAGCGCGGGCAGCGTCGCGGCCATGTCGGCGCGGTGCTGGGCGTGCATGAGCATGATGCGGTCGAGCTTCACGATGTCGGGATTGAGCTGCCACACGCGGCCGATGTCGACGTTGCCCGCGCCGAAGTCATCCAGCGCCACGAGAAAGCCGCGCTCGCGAAACGACGCCACGGCCTGCGCGAGCGCCTCCAGATCGGTGCCCTCGTCTTCGAGCACCTCGAGCACGACGCGCCGCGGCGCGATGTTCAGGCGCCGCAGGTTCGCCAGCAGCGCCGCGGTGTGATACGACTCGATCAGCGTGCCGGGATGCACGTTCAGAAAGAGCCATTCGCGCTCCGCGCCGAGCAGCGCGAAGTT
The DNA here is from genome assembly GCF_038900695.1 of Paraburkholderia sp. JHI2823. Classification (NCBI taxonomy): domain Bacteria; kingdom Pseudomonadati; phylum Pseudomonadota; class Betaproteobacteria; order Burkholderiales; family Burkholderiaceae; genus Paraburkholderia; species Paraburkholderia sp. JHI2823. The sequence goes on from NZ_JAYMRY010000039.1 coordinate 13,327, forward strand.
TTCCAGGTGCAGCCCCTGGGCGAGCCGGTCCACCAGCAGCGCATCGCCGACGCGCGCGGCGTCGCCGAACACGTCGAGCGGAGACACCGGGCGATCGAGCGCATCGTGCGCGCGCAGCAACCCTTCATAGCCCACCGCACGCATGTGCGAGAGGCTGAACACCGGCTGGAACACGCTCGTGAGCGTGAGGTCGCCGTGATGGGCGCTGTAGCGCTGCAGCCCCGAAGTGACGCTGAGATCGAAACCGTGGGGGGCCACGGCCGTTTTGTCCTGCTGCTCTGTGATCATGCCATCCTCTAGCGCTTAGGAAGACGCTGCGTTCCGCACGGCCCTCGCAGGGCCCGCGCGGTCGCCCATAGCCTTGGTTCCGTTGCGTCACGGTGAGATCAAGCAAGGTCCGTGCTCGCTCGCACCGCGATCTGGCACGCATCGAATCGTGCGCTGGCCCCGATCGCGTGCGCCGCGAAAGGGCGCGCCGTGCACCGCGCGAGATCTCACGTGGTGCACCGATATCGTGCGCCTTTCTCCGCGCGTTTGCTTTGGTGATTGCGCGCCCAAGGCGATCGATTGTCGCCAGCCCGGCGGCCGCCGTCGACCAATGGGGGCCGGGTCCGCAGCGCTTCCTGCGCGAAGCCTTGCGCGCTTCGGCGCGGCATGCGGGCTCATCGGGCTAAACTGTCCCGCGATCGGCGACACCCAAATACGCGCCAGAACGCAGTGCCGCAACACGCGCGAAGCGCATCCCGGCATCGCTCTCCCGTGCTTCCTCGCTTCGCCCCTGCCACGTCGCTTTCCGCTTCTCCGCTTTCGGCTTCCCGATGGACATCCTTTTCACCGTTCTCATTCTGCTGCTTGCCGTCGCCGTGTCGGGCATCGTCACGCGCATCATGCCCGTCAAGCTGCCGTTGCCGCTCGTGCAGATCGGCATTGGTGCGCTGCTCACCTTTCCGCTGGTGAACCCGCACGTCACGTTCGATCCCGATATCTTCATGGCGTTGTTCATTCCGCCGCTGCTGTTCGCGGACGGCTGGCGCATGCCCAAGCGCGAGTTCTTCATGCAGCGCCGCGCGATCCTCATGCTCGCGCTGGGCCTCGTGCTGCTGACCGTGGTCGCCGTGGGCTACTTCGTGCACTGGCTCGTGCCGCAGATCTCGCTGCCCGTGGCCTTCGCGCTCGCAGCCGTGCTCTCGCCCACCGACGCCGTGGCGCTCTCGGCCATCGCCGGCAAGGACAGGATTCCCGCGCAACTCATGCACATCCTCGAAGGCGAAGCGCTGATGAACGACGCCTCCGGCCTCGTCGCGCTGAAGTTCGCCGTGGCCGCGGCGCTCACCGGCTACTTCTCGCTGCGCGAGGCGGCGATCAGCTTCGTGCTCATCGCGGCGGGCGGACTCGCCCTGGGGGCGGCGATCGGGTGGATCTTCAGCTTCGTCTCCGAGCGCTTTCTCAACGTCACCGACGACGGCGACCCCGCGCCCGGCGTCGTGCTCACCTTGCTGATTCCGTTCGCGGCGTATCTCTTTGCGGAGCACCTCGAAGTCTCCGGCGTGCTTGCAGCCGTGTCGGCCGGCATGACGATGAACTACACGAGCGTCGCGCACAAAGGGCCGGTGTCGACGCGGGTGCGCGCGTCGAGCACCTGGTCGATGATCGAGTTCGTCTTCAACGGCATGGTGTTCACGCTGCTCGGCCTGCAATTCCCCGGCATTCTCGGCAAGGCGCTGCTCGACGCCCACCACACCAGCAACGCGCAGATGCTGCGGCTGCTCGGCTATATCGCCGCGGTGCTGGCCGCGCTCTATGCGATGCGCTTCGGCTGGGTGTGGCTGCTGCGCTGGATCGCGAGCCGCAATGCGGCGCGCCACGGCGTGGCGAACGCGGTGCCGGGCCTGCGCACGGTGGCGATCACGACCGTGGCGGGCGTGCGCGGCGCGGTGACGCTCGCGGGCGTGCTCTCGCTGCCGATCGCGCTGGCCAACGGCACGCCGCTGCCGGGACGTGACAGCGCCATCTTCATCGCGACGGGCGTGATCCTCGCCTCGCTGCTGGTGGCGATCGTGGGCCTGCCGCTGTTGCTGCGCGGCGTGCGCCGCGCCGCACAGGGGCCGCACGCCGCCGAGGAGCGCGCCGCGCGCATCCAGGCGGCGCAGGCGGCGATCCGCGCCGTGGACGCGGTGCACGAGAAGGTGAGCCAGGAACTCGAGGAAGCGCAGGCCGCCCATGCCGCCGACACGACCGCGCGCGTGATGGACATCTACCGCCGGCGCCTCGCCTCGCTCGACGCCGACCGCGACCGCAGCGCGAACGCGCGACGCTCCGACGCGCTGGAGCTGGAGATGCGGCTCGCCGCGATGCGCGCCGAACGCGCGACGCTGCTCGCCCTGCGCAACGGCATGCAGATCAACGACGAAACGTTGGCGAAGCTGATGCGCGAAGTCGATCTCTCGGAAACGGCGCTGACGACGCGCGGACGCAATCGCGGATGAGCGTTGGCCTCACGCACGCGCCCGGATCGGGAATCGGAAGAGAAAGCGCGGCGCCGGAACCGGCGCCGCGCGAGCGGAAAGCCTAGACCGCCGCTTCCTGCGCCGGCTTGCGGCGCAGCAGGGCATAGAGAATGATCGCGCCGAACGTGGCGGTGCCGATGCCGCCCAGACCGAATCCGCCGAGCTTGAGCGAGAAGTCGCCCGCGCCGAGCACGAGCGTGACGGCGGCGACGATGAGATTGCGGTTGTCCGAGAAGTCGACTTTGTTGACGACCCAGATGCGTGCGCCCGTCACGGCGATGAGACCGAACACGACGATCGAGACGCCGCCCAGCACCGGGCCCGGAATGGTCTGGATCACGGCGCCGAACTTCGGCGAGAAGCCGAGCACGATGGCAATGAGCGCGGCGATCACGAACACGAGCGTCGAATAGATCTTCGTCACCGCCATCACGCCGATGTTTTCCGCGTAGGTGGTGACGCCGGTGCCGCCCGCGAAGCCCGAGACGACCGTGGCGAGGCCGTCGCCGATGAACGCGCGGCCCACATAGCGATCGAGGTTGTAGCCCGTCATCGCCGAGACGGCCTTGATGTGGCCGAGATTCTCCGCCACGAGGATCACGGCGACGGGCACGAGCAGCGTCATGGCGTGCGGATCGAACACGGGCGCGGTGAACTTCGGCATGCCGAACCAGGCGGCGTTCGCGACAATCGAGAAGTCGATGGGCTTGCCCATACCCATGCCGTTCGTGACGATCGCGTAGATCACGTAAGCGATCAGCAGGCCGACGAGAATCAGCAGGCGCTGGAGCATGCCGCGCGTGAACACGGCCACGGCGCCCACGCAGAGCACGGTGACGATGGCCATCCACGAGTCGAAGGTCGAACCGCTCACGCCCCTCACGGCGATGGGCGCGAGATTCAGGCCGATCACGCAGACGATCGCGCCGGTCACGACCGGCGGCATGAGCGTCTCGATCCACCGGGTGCCGATGGCCGAGACGAGCACGCCGATCAGCGTGTAGGCCACGCCGCACGCGATGATGCCGCCGAGCGCGATGGGGATGTTGGGATTGACGCCATGCCCGTCATAGCCCGTCACGGCGATCACGAGACCGATGAACGAGAAGCTCGAACCGAGATAGCTGGGCACGCGCCCGCCGACCACCACGAAGAACAGCAACGTGCCGACACCCGACATGAAGATGCACAGGTTCGGGTCGAAGCCCATCAGCAGCGGCGCGAGCACCGTCGAGCCGAACATGGCGACGACGTGCTGCACGCCCATGGCGAACATCTGCGGCCAGGGCAGGCGCTCGTCGGGGGCCACGACGCCACGGGCGCCACCCGTCTGCGCGCGCCAGCGGGGGAAATAGGAGTCGGACATGGGTTCCTCTTGTCGGCGTGATGTTGCGGTTTGGTTCTGGTTGTTTTCTGGTTGTTGGCGCGCGCACAACGATGCATTGGCCGCCCTTGATGCAGATCAGGCGGGAGTGTACGGAGCCGCAATCCGCGTGGCAAGCCGCAGGTAAGGCGTCCGAAAACCTGTGCGTTTCAGGGTTGGAATCGCCGTCCGGCCGCAGCCAGTGCTGAGTCTCGAGCAAAGGCCGAACCGAGTTTAAGACTTCTCCTATGTTGGGCGCGGGAAGCCAGCCCTACACTGGTGTTGCTGCGTGACTCATGACATCTCATGCAGAGGTTGTAAGTTGTAAGTTTTAAACTCTCCGATTTCTCCGCTCGTGCCCCCTGCTCGAGCGGTTTTTTTTTGCCCGCATGATCGGCTTGCTGACATTGCCCGTCACTCGAATGCAGCGTCCGCCAGTTCTCGCGCATAGTCGCGCACGTCCTGAGGCCACGCGGCGTTCGCGGCTTCGAAGCGCCCGCGCTCGCTCGCGTAAAGCGCGCGCAACGCCTCCTCGTAATTGGGCAGATTCCCGGCCAGCGCGGTCATGAAGCGATACGCGGCTTCCTGAGCCGCACGCACGCGTTCACGCGCCTCGCCTGCGTGGCGCGCCGCGTCCACGAGGCGGCGCAGCACCACCGAGGCGCCGCCTTGCTGCGCGCCGAGCCAATCCCAGTGGCGCGGCAGCAGCGTCACTTCGCGCGCCACCACGCCGAGCTTCGGGCGGCCGCGGCCGCGCGGAGCGTCATCCGGCGTCGCTTCGGGCGCGTCGTCCGACGCCGCTGCGCTCCGCTCGCGGCTCGCCTGCGCCGCGAGGCGCGCCTCGATGTCGCTTTCCGTGCCGCGCAGGTCGAATTCCACCGGACGCGCGTCGCGATCGTCGAAAACCAGCACCGCGCCGGCGCTTTCATTCGCTTCTCGCGCAAGCTCCGCCTTGACCGCCAGCGCTACCTCGAGCGGCGCACCTCGCGCGATCAAGCGCATGCCCGCAAATGCCGTGCAACCGTTCGCCGCCACCATGGCCTGCTCCTGTGTTCTATCCAATGATGGCTCGAATATTACCCGGGTAAATTAATTCGTGCAATATCATCCGGGTAATATTAAAGGGCTGTCAGCCCGAGCGACGTTCGACCTTTGCGCCGGGGACGTCATCGTTGGCGGTGGGCAGCCATGCCGCCACGCGGTTACCGCCTGAGCGCTTGGCGGTGTAGAGCGCCGCGTCGGCGGCGTCGGTCAGCGCGCGCCAGCCGCCAAATGCCCGCTGTGTCGTGCAGGCTACGCCCACGCTCACGGTCACCACGCCGTTCGGGCTCCCGGCGTGCGGCCGCGCCAGCGCCTCGATGGCCGCGCGCACCTTTTCTCCCAGCGCGAGCGCCTGCGCTTCGCCCGTGTCCGGCAACAGCAACACGAACTCCTCGCCGCCGTAGCGCGCCGCGCAGTCCGCCGCCCGGCGGGCGTGCGCGCCGAGCGCTTGAGCCACGGCGGCGAGCGCGTCGTCGCCGGCCAGGTGGCCGTAGTGGTCGTTGTAGAGCTTGAAGCGGTCGACGTCGATCAGCGCGAGCGAGAGCGGGCTGCCCGAGCGGCGCGCGCGTGCCCATTCGTGGTCAGCGCGCGATTCGAAGGCGCGCCGGTTCGCGAGCGACGTGAGCGCATCGGTGCCCGCCTGCATCCGCAGCTCGGCCTCGATCGCGCGGCGCCGGCGCAGCTGGCGCATGAACATGACGGCGAGCAGGATCAGCGAGGCGTCGAGCAACGCCGTGAGCGTGCCGATGATCCAGGCGCGCACGCGCCATTCGCGGTAGATGTCCTCCGCCGCGACGGCCACGCTGAACACGAGCGGATAGCCGCGCACGCGCCGCAGCGCGTACCAGCGCCGCACGCCATCCACGGGGCCGACATTGAAGAAGCCGTCCGCCTGCGCGTGCGCGAAGTTTCGGAAGAGCGAGGATCCGGCGATGTTCCTGCCGATCAGCGCCGGGTCGTAGGGACGCCGCATGAGCAGCGTGCCGTCGGCAAGCGCGAGCAGCACCGCGCCGTTCGTGCCGATGTCGACGCCGCTGAAGAGTTGCTGGAAATAATCGAGGCGCATCGTGCCGACCACGACGCCCGCGAACGAGCCATCGGGGTTCGAGAGGCGGCGGCTCAGGCCGATGGTCGCGTTCTGTGGACCGTCGCGCGGGATAAACGGCCGGCCCAGAAAGAGGCCCGCGTTCGGCGAGTCGCGCTGTGCGATGAAGAAATCGCGGTCGGCAAGATTGAGCGCGCGCGGCGGCACGGAGCGCGAATCGAACACCACGTCGCCCGCCGCGTTCGTCACGAAGATCGCGCCGAGATGCTTCGCCGTGGCCGAGCGGTCGAACAGCACGTTCTCTCGGATGTCGGCGGGCAGCGACGCGATGCGCGGGTCGTCGAAGGCATCGACGATCGCCTGCAGCGAGAGCGCGTAGACGTCGAAATTGCGGGCCGTGTCGCGCTCGAAGAGCAGCGCCATGTTGGACGCGGAAGCGCGGGCGCTCGCGAGCGCGTCATGCCGCATCTGCGCCATGACCCACGCGGCGACGAGCGTCAGCACTGCGGCGAGCGCAATGCCGATCGCAAGCACGGTGTTGGGTCGGCGGGTCGTCATGTCGGGCCTTCGGGAGCTGGCCTTGCGCTGGCGCCGGAGCGGAGTTCCTCGGCGGACGCTTGCCGCGCACGGCCGCGCACGATGTCCGGCGCTGCGCGCGCCGCGATGCATCGAGCGCAAATCGGCAAGCGGGCGCACGCTGTGCCTGGGCATTCATCGTCGCATGACGCGGGGAGCGTGGCTATGCGGGCAAGTCCGGTCACCAGCAGCGAGGGGACTATTTTTGCGGGCTATTCTCCTGAATAAATCGCTATCAGATTGGCCCGGCTTTCCGGTTAGTTTGGATTCCTCTGCTTTATCACGAGTACTCAGTCACTGCGCACGCCGACGATTGTGCCCGCCTCGATCCACGTGCGCCACTGGCCGGCGAAGTCGAAGGCCGGGTCGATGTCGAACGCTTGCGTGAGCGCGGCGTCGAGTGTTGCGCCATCGTTCAGCGCGACGAAGGCTGCGTGCGCGGCGCACGTCTGTGCGAGGACCGTGGGACGCCATTGCGGACGCACCACGAGCGCCCACGACGGCACCTCCACACGGGCCGGCCACGCGCCGCCCGCTTGATGCGCCCGCCAGATCGCGCCGGCGTCGAAGCGCAAGGAGAGCGCCACGCACGCGGGATGCACGGCCAGACGCGCCTGCGCAAGGCGCTCGGCGCCGAGCGCCTGCCATTGCTGCGCGTCGAGGGGCGCGACGTCGACGGGATGATCGGCCGCGTACGCAGCGCGATGCAATGCCCATTCGAGCCGCGCGACGTCGCCGAAATACGCGTAGCGCACGTCGGTTTCATAGCGCTCGATGAATTCGGGCAGTTGCGCGCCGAAGCGGTTCAGATCCGCATCGCGCGAGAGATGCGCACGCGAGTAGGCGAGCGCCATCGCATCGAAGTACGCCTCGCCTGTCAGCGCGGCGAGCACCGGATAGGCGTTCGCAAGCGCAAGGCGACGCGTGGCGCGCACGTTGCCGCGGTAGAGACCAAGGCGCTCGTGCAGCAACGCGGCCTCGTCCGGGAACAGCTGGCCGGCTAGCGCCGCATCGACGGTGGGATCTTCGAGTGCGGCGGCGAAGGCTTGTTGCCTCGTCTCCAGTGTGTGGCGCGCGGTCATGAGCGTAGCCCCGCCGCGTCTTGCATCTGCGTGTGGCTGGCCAGGCATTCGCGCGCAAGGACGGCTTCGTCGAGCAGCACGTCGAGCGTGGGCAGCGCGGTGTCCCATTCGATGAGCGTGGGGATCGTGCCGAATCGCGCGAGCGCAGCCTCATACAACGACCAGACCGCCGGTGCGACGCGTGAGCCGTGATCGTCGATCACGGCGACTGGCGTAGCCCGATGCCCCGCGAGATGGATCTCGCCCACGATCCCCGGCGGCAATGCGGCCAACGCTGCTAGCGCGTCCTCGCCGTGGTTGCACTGGTTCACGTACAGATTGTTCACGTCGAGCAACACCCCGCAGCCCGTGCACTGCGCGAGCGCCGCGAGGAATTCGGCCTCACTGTACGCATCGCCGCGAAACCGTACGTAGGCCGAAACATTTTCGATCAGCACGGCGCGGCCCAGTGCATCCTGCATCTGCGAGACGCGCGCGCTCAAATGATCGAGCGAGGCGTGCGTGAGCGGCATCGGCAGCAGATCATGCAGCGCACCGTGCGCACTCGCGCCCCAGCATAGATGCTCGGAAACCACGGCCGGCTCGATACGCGCCACGAGCCGCGCGAGACTCGCGAGATGCGCCGCATCGAGCGGCGCGGCGGAGCCGAGGCCAAGCCCCACGCCGTGCAGGCTCACCGGCAAATCACGGCGCACGGTTTCGAGCACGTGCAGGTCGTAGCCGCCGTCGCCGAAGTAGTTCTCGCTGTGGACCTCGACCCAGTCGACATCAGGCGGTCCAGCCATGAAGGCCTCGTAATGCGCGTGACGCAGGCCAATGCCCACGCCACGCGGCGCGGCCGGCGCGCTCATCTCGCGCGATCCGTTACGCCTGGCACCTCAACCACGAAGCTCATCATTCGGGCGTGCCGCCCAGCTTCTCGCAGGTGCCCTTCGGCATGGTCTTGAAGTCGCCCTTGTCGTGATCGACCTTCGCCTGGCCCGCGCAGTCGTGCACGCCGGTCTTGCTCGCGCAGTCGTTCTGCCCGGCCTTGGCGACGCCATAGCAATTCACGGCGTCGTCTGCCTGGGCGACGCCCGCGCCGGCCGTCGCAAGCCCCGCCAGCGCAGCCGCAATCAGCGCCTGACGGCCCAGTGAATTCTTCATGGCGTTTCTCCTTGACCGTCGAAATGGGATTTGAAATGAACGATAGGACAGCGCGGCCGGCGCGCGGCCTTACGCGGGCTATTTTGCCTCACGGTGCTGGAGGGCGACCGGAGAGACTGGCCGCAGTAGTCGGCAATTATTGCAGTTCTGGTAAGGATGTTTGCTCGTTTGCCGTGTTTTTCTTTGGGGCGCGGTGCAATAAAGTCTCATCAACGGTTCGGACAACGAGATTGTTACCGACCGACAACATAATCTTTGGAGGTTGTTACCATGAAGAATCTGATCGCTGCTGCGCTCGCCGCTACTGTCCTCGCCGCTCCGGCCCTTTCGTTCGCGCAAGCGAGCCAGGCGCCCGTGACCCGCGCTCAAGTGCGTGCCGAGCTGGTTCAGCTGGAGAAGGCGGGCTACCGTCCGAGCCTCTCGAGCCCGTACTACCCCGAAGACCTGCAAGCTGCCCAGGCACGCGTCGCCCAGCAGAACGACACGGCTCAAGCCGCGGCCTACGGCGCATCGACGAACGGCAGCACGCAGGCCGGCGACCGCGCACCGAACATCAAGCCGACCTACTTCGGCCAGTAATATTGCGGCTCACGCGTAGTGCCTAAGCACTGCGTCGTTTCGCCCAGCGGGCCCGCTCTCCTCATTGAGAGAGAGCGGGCCCGCCGTTTTTTTGGCGCCGTGCGTGCAACGCGCACCGCAGCAAAGGTGGGCAACCCCACGAAAAGCCACCTCCGCCACCGGAAATCCGGTGGCTTTGCCCGGACTGCGGTCCGGGCCTTTTTCCCCTTTCTCCTTGCGTTGCGTGTGGCCCGCTTTTTTCAGCGCGTGCTACCCGCTCGCTGCGCTCAGAACCCGTGGGTCACGAGTGAAAGCACGGAAAGATCGGGGTGCGTGCCATCGATGATGCTGCGGCCCACGTGCACCGCTTCGTCGATGGCGTCCTGTTCGCTGCGCCATGTCTCGTCGCCGTCTGCGTGGTAGGCGACCGTGTGCCCCGGCTTCGCGGGATTCGCGCCGGGATGGCAGACATAGGCGGTGTAGGTGTAGCGGTTCGCTGCGTCGTCGGTTGGCGTCGCGCTGACGTGGATCTCGAAGCCTTCGTAGTCGACCTGATGCATCGCAAGCGGTTGAGCGCTCATGGTGACCTCCGGGTGCCGCGGATAGGCGGCTGCGGGCTGTGCCAGGCCGGGGATGAGCGGCCGGGCGTTCGGTATTGGGAAGTTTAGGCGATCGGTTTGAGCGGGTGGCCTACTATTGCATGGCGACACAAACCCGACCCACGTCTCTGGGAGCTTCGATATGACTTCGAACACCGTTCGCCTGCATCGCGTGCTGCGCGCGCCGCCCGAGCGCATCTATCGCGCCTTTCTCGACGCCAGCGCGGTCGCGAAATGGCTGCCGCCCAACGGCTTCACCTGCACGGTTCATGAACTCGACGCGAAAGTGGGCGGCCATTACCGGATGTCGTTCACGAATTTCACGACCGGTCACGGTCATTCGTTTGGCGGCGAATATCTCGAGCTCGTGCCGAACGAGCGGCTGCGTTATACCGGCGTGTTCGAGGATCAGCATCTGACTGGGACCATGCAGACGACTGTGGACCTGCGGGCCGTGTTTTTTGGCGCGGAAATGACTGTCGTGCAGGAAGGGATATCGGAGGTCATTCCGGTTGAGGCGTGTTATTTGGGGTGGCAGGAGTCGCTGGCGTTGCTTGCGAAGCTGGTGGAGGCGGAGGTGAGGCAGTGAGGGGGGAAGGCGTGAAGGCCACGAACCCTGTGAGTTCGTGGCCTTCTTCAAGTGGTGCGCGGTCTGGCCCGACGTGCGGATCAGTCTGGTGTGATCACTAGCCTTTTGTCTTCCACCGTGACTCTGACGCGCTGGCCTGCTTCAAAGCCTGCGAGTTCGAGCCACCGACCGGCTAGCTTGAGCCAAGGGTAAAGCGGCGGGTCAGTTTTTGTCCGCGAGCTGAGGCTGCGGTACCGCCAAGACTGCTGGATGGTTACGCGGCGCTCGGGATGAGCGTTCGATGCATTAAGATTGGCGTCAGCCATGGTCAACTCCTGCAATGAGTTGGTTATGGTCAGCGGGCTGTGAGTGCTGGTAACACTCATGGCCCGCGCTTCGTTTACTGCGTCAAAACTCCCTCTACTGCCGCGCCCTTATGAGCACGGTATCCAATATTCGCGAGAGAAACTGCTGTTTGGCCTTGGGTCAGCACCGTGTCGACTCCGCACCTAGCTTGCCAGGCACCTCTCATTCGGTACGAACCGGTTACCGTATAATGTACATTACTTCGTACAGAAGTGCAGCCTAAGGAGGCGACTATGGCAATCTCTTCGGGTGACGTGATTCCGCTGTCTCAAGCCAGGGCGAACCTCTCTGAGCTAGCCGACCAGGTGAAGGCCGGTGCCGAGAAAATCGTCACCAAAAACGGCGAGAGCTACGTTGCCATCATCGATGCCCAGCGACTCGATTATTACCACCAACTGGAACGCGAGCATATTCATTTATTGCTGATTGATGACGCAAGCAAGGGGTTGGCCGACGTAGCTGCCGGCAAGGTGAAAGACGCTCGCAACACCCTGGCTGCCATCAAGCGCCGCCGCACGCCGAAGGCTACGGGTTGACCGCCCCGCTCTTGCCGTGACAGCCCACCACACAGTCAAGCTCACGGCCAACTTCGAGCGCAACCTCGAGGAAGTTGACGTGTTCCTGTCGGAAGCCGAGACCCCTCAGACATTCGATGCGCTGCTGGGCGAGTTGGCCGAGACTGTCATCCCGAATCTGGAACGCTATCCAGGTATGGGACGTCTATTCCTCGAACGGCCCGCCCGGTCCGTGGAGGTTGCTAACGGCATTGACCGATTGACCAGGCAACTCTATTCCATCGACCAGGACGGCGAGGTGCGCGAGTACGTGATGACGCACTATCTGCTGCTGTACGCCAATATCGGGGGAACGGTGTATCTGCTCTCGATTCGGCACCAGCGACAACTGTCGTTTGACCTGGCAAGTCACTGGCCAGCCTGAGCGGAAAGCCCGGTGGTCAGAAAGGCCGTCAGTTCCCGGTCCTCGCCGACGTCGTCACCGAACACGGCAGGCCGAGTAACGGGGTGGGCTTGCTTCATCAGAACTGTGCGGTGACCTGAAAACCAACCGTCACGCGTGCCGTAGGAAACCCGGACGGCTTGTAGATCGGCGTTCCGGCAAACAGGTCGTAACCATAGGCGCCCAATCGAGTCGCGACACTGCCCTTCACGCCTATCACGGCGCCCGCTAGCTGCGTGCCGACGAGGGTGACGGGCTGCGGGCCCCACACGCGGCCGTAGTCGATGCCCGCGTATACCGCCTGCCCGGTTTGGCCGATCGGCGCCTGCAGTTCGTTGCTCCAATAGAAGCCGCGGGAGGCGGCCAGCATCGTCTCCCCGTCGAATCCACGTACGGTGTAACGACTGCCGATCGTCAGGTCGTCGATGTAGTACAGCGTGTTGCCCGTGTATTGTCCGTGGAACGTCGTCACATAGCGGAACGGCTGCTGCGCGATTGCGAACGGCACCGACAGATTCACATCGAGCACGGCCATCTTGTAGCGGTAGGTCGGGCCGCCGTCTGCCGCGAGGCTGTCGTCCTGCGCGCCGAACGCGCCGATACCCTGCCGGTAAGCGAGCGTCCCGTCGAACTGCGCATTGCCGAAATAATGGCGATCGGTCAGGCCGAACTCGACGAACGTGTTGTTGCGACGCTGCTGCGGAATTTCCGTGTCCTCGATGAAGCTTTGCCCGAACCGGCGCGACAAGCGAAACTGCGCACCGAACACGTCGTTCTGGCTACGCGACAGCACGCGGTTCAGCTTGAAATCTACTGTCTTCGAATTGCCGCTCGCGATGAACGTCTGGTTCACGCCAGCAATTTGCTGGTAGTACGTGTTGGTGTACGCCGATAGCGTGGCGGTCCAATAGCCCCACGGGATCGAGTAGAAGCCGTTCCAGCCATGCGAGCCGAGTTGCTTGTCGCCGAATTCCAGATCCTGGCTCACGCCAATGTTGAAGATATCGTTCAGGCCAAGGGGATTGTCGATACCGAGCGACAAATTGCCCTGAAGGCGGCCCGTCGCGCGCGTGCCCGAGTTGTCGATCGAAGCGACGACCGTCCAGGGTTTAGTGCGCTTTACGTCGAGCACCACGTCGCTTTCGCCGGGAACGTCGGCTGGGACGATCTGCATCGATACGTCCTGGCTCGTCACGCGCTTCATCTGTTCGAGGCCTTGTTCGAGGTCGCGCAGGTTCAGTAGTTCGCCGTCGCGAGTCGGAAAGGCGGTTTTCCACGTGCCGCGGAGCTTCTCGTCGGCAAAATGCACATGGCGGATTACGCCGGGGATCAGTGAAAACTTGAGGGTGCCAGTCGACAGATCCTGTTCGGGCAGCAGCACGCGCGTCGTCACATAACCGCGCGCCAGGATCGCTTGCGACAAGCCTTTGACGAGCAAATCGAGACCCTGTTTGCCAACGCACTCGCTCGTGTAGCGCCCAAGCCATTCACGCGCGAATGCGAAGCGATCCATCGGTAATGCCGATGCGCCTTGCAATTTCAGGGAAGCCGGCAGCGCATCGGGTACTTCGAGTACGAAACGCGCGATCCGAAAGCAAGGCGTTTCAGAAGGCAGCGTTGGATACTCAGCACTTCCCACCACTTCCGATCGCACCCCGGGCGCGGAGACGGTTCGTTCGCGCTCACGTGCCTCTTCCTGCTGTCGGGTTTGCTGGTCGTTGCCCGGAATGATGAGACGGGGGGCCTCTTGCGCCGACACTGCCATTGGTATCAGCCATGCGGCCGACGGCAGGACGGCCGGGGTACGGATTGTCATAGATGTGGTGTTGTTAGTTCGATCTTATGGCTTAGGTGCAAGGTGTCCCGGAATCCAAACCCATTCGGTGCCGCTCCATTTCCAAAAACCCATAACCCAGATCGTGCTCGACCAAGAGGGCAACACTGGTTCCATTTCAGGCTTTGGTGGAGGACGCGGGGGTGCGTCTGGTGGCACAGACTCACAAGCAGCAAGAAGCGCTAATATTACGAAGGGCAGGACTGTCAGCGCCGACCTACATCTCATTGTGACTCGCTCCTTGAATGTGACCACACATATTCACTGACCCATTTTCTATGGGTAACAATTGGGCGCATCGTTTCAACCAGGCCCGTTACGCTTCCCATTGCCGGCCTCCGTGGATTCGAGATCAATATCCGGCCTTCATCTTCGCCAGCGTCTTTTTCTTCGCCTTTCCATCCTCATGCAACTGCCGGTTGTAAAGAAAAACACTCTCCGGCGCGGCAACCGTTTGAGGCGCCTACTTGTCATGGTGCGGTGCCCCCCTTTGAATCGCCCTCCTCCCATTTCAAGGCGCGTAGCTCCTTGATGAGCTGGTAGGTAATCGCGGCAAAGAAGGTCAGGTAAGCGGGAAGACCTATAAGGGACGGCCGCCAACCAGCCCTCTTCCCCAGAGAGATGGAAAGAATAAAAAGCGGTAGTGCGCAAGCAGCCGCATAAGCGATTACGGCGCGCCGATATATGCTGCGCCGCCGAGACATTTGGTTCATCTCCGCGCCCCCTTATCGCCAATGTCCGTGATCGCATTTTGTGTAGGCCCAGACAGACTAGGGATCGTCGCTCAACATGCCAGCTTTGCGTAGCCGGGCAGGCAGTCTTCTGACCCAATACGCAACCAATGCTATGCAAACCGGGCAAAAAATAAGCAACATCGCCGGCTTTTCATCGATCTTGAATGCGAATCGACATAGACCTGTCACGACCAATGCCCAAAAGATTCCCGCACCGATAGCAGCGCCCCAAACGACGCAGATTGACTGCACAAGTGCGTAGAGTCGTTTCCAGTTCATTTCTTCTCCGCACCATCACCCACAGTCAACTGTTTTTCGAACGTCCCCGATTGTCTCCCAGATCATGCCTACATTCGCTCGCTACCCCCGCGCTATTTTCGCCAACGTCATTGAATGCAGTTTTGGTCGTGCGTCCTAAAAAAGCAACGAGCGTAGCGCCCCCAGATATCCCGGCAAAGATCAACAAAGCGCGGGCTTGAACGAACTGCCGCAGTTCAAAGAACGCCTGCTTAGGCCCAACGTAAAGTGCACCAATCAGGAAAATCGTCAGATAGATCGAAAAAAAACACACCACAAATACCTTCCAAAGCCTGAATCGCCCGAGTATTTTTCCGATCACGGAACCGAGTACGCTACCGATTAGACCATTCAGAAGTTCGCCGGACATGGATGCTCCTCAATCCTTCTTAAATTCGCTGGACTTCACCGCGGCCTGCGCTGCTTTTCCAGCCGTCTTCCCAATTGCAAGTTTGGTGTTAGCGAGTTGTCCTTGTTCCCATACATGAACGGATTGTTGTACTCGGCAGACGTTGCCTGGAACTGCCACCCGCGTTCGAGACAAGGCGTGGCAACCGGTTTTTTTCTGATGCTTAGGAATTTCTCACATTTATCCAAGTTATGAGTGTGAACCCTGTTGCTATTACAAGCGTAATGCGGACGATTGCAATGACGTCACTCCTTCCAACGGAGTAGTGCAAACCATTAAAGATAGCGTATGCATAGCTGCCTCCGACCCATGCAATTGAGGACGCAACAAACCAAATGATTGCAGTACATACGAACACGGCAACCAATCGACCGATCATTTTCTGTTTCCTGCCTTCTGAGCTTTATTAATCGCATCTTGCACAATCTCCTGCAAGGCTCCCCCGGTGAATCCACCACTGATGACGGGTCATGTACGCCACCGGACGCCTCTGCCGTCTGCTTGTCCGAATTGCGCAGAATCTCCGCCACAATCCGTCCTTCTGCTTCCTCCACGCTGATCCCGAGCTGGTCCGCAACAACCTTCGCGTCCTTCTTCGCCAGCGCATATTCGTCGGGGTGGAGTTGTCTGTTGTAAAGGTCCAAATTCATCCACAGATTCTGGTCGCACTGCCCCCGTATTGCATTGAGAACCCATAGACTTTCCGGGGGAATCCACGGGAGCTATCTACATCCGCAACTAAGTTTATCGTCGCAAGAACACCGTTCTTGCAAAGAACAATCATATTTGCATCAACTCTCCTCTTCTGCCATCCGCGATTTAGCAATGCCAATTTATACCTGTTCGCAAGTTCCGGGGTCCACGAGCTTTCCAAAATATTAACGTAGAGCAAAGCACCGCCAAACTTGGAATTCGAATTCCTTGAATCGACCTCCCCGCCCTCGAGTAAGGCATAGTTCATGTCCGCACTCATTGCAGTAAGTCGACGCTGGGACTCCTGTCTTGAAGGATTGCCAACTCCAAATGTGAAGGCTGCGATTGCACAAGATAGAACCCACACCGCGATCACAATACCTTTCCAGGTTAGACGTCTAGCGCTTCGCATTCCCAACTTCCGGGATAGTGAACATCTGATTGCTATAGCCCCAGCTTCCATTTCCACCCACATTGGGCGCTTTAGTAACGCCACCCACACCGAATCCCACTTCAATGGCCGTGCTCCCTCCCACAGCATGATTCAGGCCTGCGCAAACACCAAACAAACACCCGTTACCGTTCGACATGGCACTGGCAGCATCCTTGATCCCGCCACGGTTCTGGTATGCCTGTTCGGCTGCCGCCACGGCTTGTACCGCCGCGAGACGCGAATCGCCCGACTGCTGACCCTGGCGGACCGCGCTCGCCATCGACTGCCCGAGTCCGACAAGGCCGCCGCCCAATCCGACGCTCAAACCGGGCCAGCGCATGCGCATCGCTTTCGATTACCGCAATCAATGCCTCACCATCGCGCCGGATCTCGGGTAGAACCTCCACAAACGACAAACCTGGCTCGCGCCGGGGTTGTCACTTCACGCCTTCGAATCCCGTTTGAACCACGGGCCGAACGTCTCGGGGTCGTCGCTCAACATCCCAGCCTTGCGCAGGTGCTTCGGCAGATGCTTCGCAAATACGATGAACATAACAATAAATGCCGGAATTCCAGCTCCAAAGACGGAAACGCCATCACTCCAGCCAAGCAGCTTTCTGCATATTCCGATCACCACCACCGTATTGCAACCAGCTCCAAATCCAGACGCCAAACAAACCACGAACCAGATCTGGAATGTCGCATACAACCTGCGCCAATTCACTTCTTATCTCCTGCGGCCTGCCGCACGTCATTTCTTATCTCCTGCGGCCTGCCGCACGTCATTGACGACTGCTGCCCCCTTCGAACCAACCCCGAGGAGCAACGCACCCTGCGCTGTGCCATAGGGCCAAGGCTGCTTAATAAACGGCCACAGATTCACATTGTCGATGCGTGGAACCGTGACGCCAAACATTGAAACGGGGCGGTTCAGGCCATCAGCCACTCCCATATTGAGAGGAACCTGAACTTTCAAAGCTGCAACAGAGAATGCAAAATTAATGCCGTCGTACATAGCATTCCCCCATGTAGGGTTCAGCTGATTGAAACCCCAACGCAGTGGATTATCGCCAGAAGTATTGACGCCGTTATAGCGGTTGTACAAGCCACTTCCACCTTCAACGACCTCGCTCATACCGAAGGTCGCCATCTATCCTCCAGCAACACAACCAATACCTGTCGTGCAAAGCCCAGCCCCCGTCTTTGCCGTCACACCACCGACAACAACCTTGGTTCGGTTTTAAGACTACCGACCTGATCGCTTCTTTTCCGCGAACCACGTCACCGTGCCCGCGAACAAGCTGAACACGACTACAAACACTGCCATCCTGCCCGCACGGTTCCACGTCGGCAGTCGATATGGAATGTCGTTAAACAACCATTGCAACGCAGGACCGGCAGCAAGTTCAGAAATAATGACGCAAATCCCCATCCCTATAAACCAGAACAGAAAGTAATACGTTCAACGAAATAACTCAAAGCTAACCTTCGGCTTCATTTCTTCCCTGTTCCATCGAGCTTGTTCTGAACCGCCGCTCCCGCCTTCTCCTGCACCAATCCCCCAACAGAGCCGCCCAACCATGACGGAAGCATGCTCGGCGGAACATACTTCGATATACCCAAACCAATATCCGTCCACTCCTGTCGATACCACGGATTCAGCAAATCATTGAGCTTACCTTCAAGCTTGGCGCCTACCGGATACCCAATAGCGGTTCCAAGCGCTGCGCCTCCCATCGCCGAATTCGGGTTCTGACCTTGTAGTGCCGAGCCAGCCAACGCTCCGCCAACTCCAGTCATGAACACCGGAATGAACTTCATCCCCGTAGCAGCCGCGCCCGTCGCGCCCGCCAACGCAAAGCTCGTCCAGTCAAACGGCTGATCGCCCATCAGTTGGACACCTCCATTAGCGCCCAGCCCGAGAAGTCCGCCCGCGCCCATCATTCCCGCCGACGCGAGCGGACCACCCGTCACCAAACCTAGGCGTTCTTCCTGATTTGGATGTACCGAATCAACCCGAGTACACAGAAGGCAAACGCCATAAGTGAGCCACGAATCAAGATAAAGCGGACATCGTCATAGCTCCACTGGTACTTGCCGCCGTAAAACATCTCGGCTGCGTACACGCTCGCAACCTTAATGAGAGAGACACAGAGTAGCGATGCTACGAAGGCAAGTGCAAAGAACAATAGCAGACGAATCACTTCTGACGCTCCATATAGCTCCTTGTCCCGTTTATAGCCGCTCCCGCTGCTTCCCCTCCAATGCTTCCGCCAATGGACGCACCGGCAGTAGCCCAGTTGTTCGGTCCGAATATATTCAATCCTGACGGACCAGCCCATTGTCCGACGCTCGACCACGCCGAATTGTTATTGATTGTCGGTCGCAAGAGATTGTTAAATCCGGCATCAGCAATCTTGCCTGCTCCGAAACCAAGGGCAGAAGCGGTCGCACCACTGAATGCTCCAAATGCAATGCTGTCACTCGTTCCATTCATGGCGTTCTTGATCGCAGTCGTCCCGCCCCCGTTGACCGTATTCACGAGAACGTTCCATGCGAGATTCTTATATACACCTCCAAGATCATACGAGCCTATAAAGCCAGTTGCATACGCCCCCCCTACATCCACCCAATTGATATTTCCGTTCTGGGCGTATTGGGAACCTGCATTGATCGCCGCGCTAAGCGCACCTGTTCCAGCTTTCGAGGCCAGTGCAGCCGACCCCAATGCTCCATCCACACTGAAGATCGGTGCCCCTGGTATCGAGGCGAGCCCGGCAATGATCTCCGGCGCAAGCCCAGCGGTTGCAAGTCCAGCCGCGATTGTCAGACCAGCCTTCGGATTCGGTACTGCCCCGGGCAACGCGTTTTGTTCCGGCGTGCGCGAACCATCCCTGTTGCCGTACATGAACGGACTGTTGTACTCGGCAGACGTGGCCCGGAACATATTGCCCCCGGCATTCTGGCTGATGAACGCCGTCGCGTATCTGTTTCCGTCCGGCGCCGGGCCCGCGCTCCCTGACGCATCAACCAGCCTGTAGCCGCTGGCCAGCAGCATCTGCTGCGCCTGATCCGCCGTGATCGTTTGCCCGGTCTGGTCGTGGTAGAACTGCGCAAACTTGCCAGCGTTGTCGTTCGCCCACTTGCGCTCGTCAGGATGAAGCTGCCGATTGTAAAGCTCGTTGTTGATGGCCGATCCTGCACCGGCGAGCGCACCGGATGACCCACCACCTGCGACAGCGCCAGCCGCCGCACCGCCCGCCGTCGCAACGATCTCGTTCAGCGCATTCCGCGCGGCTGCTTGCGCGCTCAACGGCAACTGGCTCACGGTCTGATCGATGATCGGCTGCACCAGGGACTGCAGCACATCACCGGCCAGTGAACCCGCGACCGCTCCGCCAATGTTGCCACCCGACAACGCCGTCCCGATTGCTGCCACTGCGGCGTGCAGCGCGTCGCGACCCGCGCCCCCTTCGCCGAACAGCGCCTTCATCTGCGGGCTGCTATTCTCCAATTGCGTCGCGGCTTCAGCCACAGCGAAAGTCGCGGCCTTGCCGAACGCCTGCGCAAAAGCCAGGTTGTTCTGAACCTTCTGTAGGTTGAACGTATTCTCCACCGTCTGGTTCGCGTTCGCCGTGTCGCGCGACAGGCCGGCGGTGCTGTCCGTACCGCTCTGTTCATCCGATTTCACGACGATCTTCGCCGGACTGACCGCAGCGTGCGTGACACCGCTTGCGCTATCACCCGTCTGCGCGAAGCTCGGCCCACCCGACGTCGAAAAACCCTCCGATGATCCCGAATACGACATCGTGTTCTGGATGTCGGTAAATCCGAGACTGCCGGTCGTCAGCGTATTGCTGTCTGCCGGTGCGGCGCTCGCGATCTGTGCACCGTTGAGCTGCGTATGGCCCGCCACGTTGACATCAAACCCTTCCTTGCCTGCCACGATGCCGGTTTGCTGGTTCACCGACGCATAATTCGCGTCGATGCTGGTGTGGCCGATCGATGCGTCGACGCCACCACCGTAGCCGAACGTAAAGCTACCGCTCACCCCCATGTTGTGCTGGTTGCTGCTGTAGTTCGACGTATCCTGAAGGCTCGTCATCGTCAGGTCACCGCCGACATCCACCTTGACCTTGTCACCCGATACTCGCGCGCCGGTAAGCGTGGTATCACCGCCGGACTTCATGGTCAGGTTGTTGCCAGCCGCCACCGTCGTGTTGGTTTGCGTGACACTGTCCCCGTTGCCTTGGCCATGTGCATTCGAGCCATTCGCGAAAACGCTGATGCCCGTATTTTTTCCCACGCCGATCGCGACGCCCGCGTTCCAGCCGGACGAACTATTCGAACTCGTGTTCTGCTCCGTACTCTGCGCGCTTTTTAGCGTAATCGCGTTGTTGGCATCGAGCGCAACGTTCTTGCCGAGCACCGATGCGCCCGTCATCGCGATATTGCCAGTACCCGCCTGGGCATCTCCGTTCGCGTCCGGGGTGCCGGTCGCGATAATGGATACGTTGCCATTGCCGATGATCGACGAGCCTTTCGCATCCGAGATCGATGTCGTCGAATTGTTGCTGCTATGGCTCGACCCAATGCTGAGCTGCACCTGAACACCCTTGGCGGCCTCGCTGACGTTACCGTTCGACATGGCACTGGCAGCATCCTTGATCCCGCCGCGGTTCTGGTATGCCTGTTCGGCTGCCGCCACGGCTTGTACCGCCGCGAGACGCGAATCGCCCGACTGCTGACCCTGGCGGACCGCGCTCGCCATCGACTGCCCGAGTCCGACAAGGCCGCCGCCCAATCCGACGCTCAAACCGGATTGGCTGAACTGTTGCGATTGCGCATCCTTGTACGTGTCGTACGCGGCATTCACGGTCACGTTCTGAGCAGCGATTCCGACATCCTGTCCCGCAACAATCGTGCTACCCGTAATCGTCGCGTCCTTCCCTGCCCGGATCGTGACATTGCCCTGCGATGACCCGATCACACTCCCGTTATTCGTTACCGAGCTGGTTTGGTCTTGCTGTGCGGTCGAGCGCGAACCCACCGTGACCGACAGACCGCCATTCGTGAGCAGGCCCGATTCCTTCTTCTCGTAGTAGCTGGACGATTGAGTCGTATCTTGTGATGTCTTGATATTGACGTCGCGCCTGGCCTGCAACGTGACGTCGTTCGTACCCACGACGTTGCTGCCGGTCACGTTGATGTCTCGATTGCTGACGATGTTGACGCCGTCGGCCGACACCGTGCTGCCCTGACTATAGGTCGCCGTCTGGTCGATCCCGCTCGCGATCTTTGTGCCGCTCACGACATTGCTATGGCTATGCGTCTCGTGTGAATTCAGTTCATGCGTTTCGGTCGCCGCGCCGATATTCACGTCGCCGGCGGCCATCAGGTTCGTATTCCCCTTTTCGAGGCTAACCGTGCTGCCGCTGATCGTGAGATCCTTGCCCGATGCAACCGTGACGGTGTCTCCGCCCTTGAGCGTTGTTCCGGTCAGCACCTGATCCGACGTATGCAGCGTATCTGCGTAACTGCCGTGACTGTCACTGCCCGAACTGTTGCTGTTCACCGTCGAGGTCGCGCTCGCCGCGCCCAGCGTGACGTTGCCTTTGGCCGCGATCGTCCCACCCTGGCCGAGCTCGATCTGCGCGCCGCGCGCGGTCAAATCGCCGCCGATGCCGATGCTCGATTGTCCGCCGACGCTAACCGAGCTCCCGACCACCTTGTTGATGTCCGTATTCGACACGCCATTGGCGCGTTGCACGATCTTGTGCTCGCCCGTCTGTACCGCGCCGAGATCCCAGTTGCCGCCGACGTTCATCCCGAGATTGCCGCCAACCGACAGGTTGCCCGCGTTCTGCTGGAAGTTGCCGCCGGTGACGATCGACGCGTCGCCTGTAACGTCCAGTTTGGCCGTCGGCCCGAGCGTCGTTACCACGCTCGTCGCACCGTCGCGGCTCACCCGCGTATTCGTCTTCGTCGCCGTGTCGAGAATCAGGTCTTTCCCGGCATCCAGCTGCAAACTGCCGGCCTTCACATTGGCCGACGTCAGGTCGATGTTGTTCCCGGTCTTCAGCGACATCAGCCCGCCGCTTTGCAGCGCACCGAACGCGTTGTCGATCTGCTTGCCCTGGATCGCCAACGTGTTGTCGGCCTTGATCGTGCCACTGTTGGTGAACGATTGCGCGTTCTGGAAGTCGATGTTCGTCGCGCTGATCAACGGGCCGTCGATATTCTGCTGGCTCGCCTTCGCGAGATAGACGACCGGCACGAGCACCGACTGACCGTCGACCACCCGCGTTTCCATCATGACCACGTTGCTTGTCAGCTTCGATACCTGTTCGGCCGACAGGCTCACGCCGATCGGCAGATCGAGCGACTTCGACAGATCCGCTCCGGCCGACATCAGCGACTGATACATGGTCTGCAGATCTGCGTACGGCCCGAGCACGGCTTTGCCCGTCAACGCCGTGACTTCATTGCGTACCAGCTGCTGCTCATAGAAGCCGTCGCCGAGACGCTTCGGAATATGCGTGAGATCGACGCCGAGCTGGCCGAAGAAGTAGTCGCTCGAAATGAAGTTCTTCTGGTTCGTGAACGCCGGGTTCGTCTCGATCACGTAGTTCGCATTCGGCGCGGTAGTCGACCGGTACAGCCCGCCCTGCGGAATCGTGAGGTTGTTCAGCACGTTCAGCGCCGTCGCGCTGGCGATGATCGGATCGACCAGCGCCGGTGGACCGCCGTGCACCGACGATGCGCCAGATTTCGCCCCGCTCGCGTTGCCGCTCAGGTTGGTGGGCGTGAGACCCGGCACCGACTGCCCCGGCAGCAAGCCGAGCGACGGAATCGACGCATTGGCCGCCGTGTTGCTGACGCTGACGCCCGTGCCCGAAATCGTGCCATTCGAGCTCATCGTCGAAAAATAGCCGGGCAGCGTGTAATCCTTGATCGATGCCGGCGCAGCCTGCGTGTAGCCGCCCGGGCGAGAGCCGACGAACGGTGCGTTGCCGAACGGCAGTTGCCAGTCGTGTTCGGTGTTGTCGTAGTTGTTGTAGTGATACTGCCCCGAGTAGGAAACCGTCACGCCCGGCAGGTTCTGCCCGGACGCCGCCCAGCCGTCGGCGTCGTAGTGCCCCGGCATCTTGATGTCGCCGACCGCCGCGATATTGCTCCAGTAGTTTTGCAGGGTGCCGACCGACGACGCATCGATCTTGCCGCCCGACACGATCTGGGCGGCCGGGCTGATGCCCGTCACGGTCGTTGCCGTCGCGCTGTCCGCATAGTAGGTCGTGAACTGATACTTGCTGTTCCACTGACCGCTGTGGGGCGGCTCGGTGTAGACGCCGCCAATGCTGTCCGGATCCTTCACGCCGACCTGACCTGTGCGGCCGCTGATCGGAATCCCGAACTGCGCGAGCGATGCCGGATTGATCTGGCTGGTGGACGTCTTCATTACGCGGCGCGTGCTCGTCACCTTGTCCGCGTGCAGCTCCATGTCGCCGCCCGACTGGATCAGGGCCGACACGTTGTTGACGAGCGCCGCGTTCGTGTAGTTGCCGCTTGCGTCCTTGCCGCCAGCCAGCACCACCCTGCCCATGCCGAAGATGGACGTCGTCGCCATCGAGTCGGTGGCCGTCGTGTCGTCGCGGTTCTCGATGTCGCGCGCGAGGATTTCGAGCGTGCCGTTGCTGTCCGATGCTCCGATCAACGCGGTCGGCCCGAGGTTCGAGATCGTATTCGTCGCGTTGAGCGAAGCGCTGGCGCCCACGAGCGCGCCCGTGTTCGTCAGATTGGTCGATTGCGTGTGCAGCAGGCCGCCGGCAGTCAGGGCGCCCACGTTGACGATGTTGCCCGCATTGACGCTCAGGTTGTTGACCGATTGCAGGTTCGCATTGTTCGTGAAGGTGCCGGGCAACGTGAAGGCGAGATCGTGGCCAACGTTGAACTGCGTGTCGGATGCCGCCGTATAGTCGCCCTGCAGATTCACGTTCGCGTCGTGCGTTGCACTATATGTGCCGCCGCCCAGCAGCGTGGCCGCCGCGACCGACAGATCGTGCGTCGAGCTGATCCGGCCGTTGGTGTTCGTGATCGCGCCGGTCGTCGTAACGTTCACCTCGCCGCTCGAATTCGTGACGTTGCCGATCGTGCCGCCGCTGTTGTCCAGGGTGCCGCCTTGAACATGCAGCGTCGCGCCGCTGAGCTGACCGCCTTGCGTGTTGTTGATCGACGCTGCGCTGACCGTCACATCGCCGTTGCCTGTAATCGCGCCCATGCCCGCTACGCCGCCGGCGTGGCTGTTGGCGATCAGGCTGCCGCCTTGCGCCGTCATCTTGCCCGCGCCGAGGTCGACAATGGCGCCGTCTGCGTTGTCGATCGAGGCCGATTGAATGGCGAGCGTGCTGGTGTCGCCCGCAACCGATTGCCCCGCCTGGATGTGGCCGCTTCGGTTTGACAGAGCGCCGCCGTTCTTCAACGACAACGACGCGTCCGATCGCAGCAGGCCCTGCGCGTTGTTCACGTCACCCGTAATCGTGGCGTTGATGCCGCGTTGCGCGGCGAAGATGCCGCTCGCGTTGTTCCAGGCTGCCGCGCTGACGATGGCTTGTCCCTTCGTCACGATGGTGCCCGACGCGTTGTTCAGCGCGCTGGCTCCCTTGCCGGGAGCGATCGTCAGCGTGCCCGTACCGGCATGCGTAATGGTACCGCCCGCGTTGTTCAGCTCGGCCGGCTTGAGCGTCAGGTCCGTGCTGTTGGTCTGGATTACACCGGCGGCCGAGTTATCGAGCGTGCCGCTGACATTGATGCCCATTGCCGACGAGCCGAATTGCGTGATCGTGCCGCCGTGGTTGACGAGGTTGGCGGCCGTCAGCGCAAGCTGATTGGCTTCGAGCTTGCCGCCGCTGTTGTCGAGCGTCGAATCGGCGGTGACTGACAAGTTCGGTGCAACGATCGAGCCGCCCTGGTTCGTCATCGAGCCGGTGTGGATCGTCGCGTTCGTGCTGGCGCCGATCTGACCGCCATCGTTCGACAGTGTGCCGCTGGTGACGCTCAGGTCCGTGTTCGACAACAGCTTGCCGCTCGCGTTGTTCAGCGTACCGGCGACGGCTGCCGTCAGTCCGGTCTGCGCGTTGATCGAGCCCGACGTGTTGTTCAGCGCGCCGGTTTGCGCGACGACACGCCCGTTGGTCGCGATCGAACCGCCTACGTTCGACACGGAGCCCGAACCGCCTCCGAGCATCAGTGCGCCGTTGCCTGCATGCGTAATCCTGCCGCCGTCACTCACAAGCGCGGTGGGGGTGAGCGTAAGGTCGGTGCTGTTGGTTTGCAGCGTGCCGCCATTCGAGTTGTCGAGCGTACCCGACACGTTCACGCTCATCGCGCCGGCGCCCGTCTGCGTGATCGTGCCGCCATGATTCACGAGGTCGGTCGCATTCAACGACACCTGGTCGGCCTGCACGGTGCCTGCGCTGTTGTCGAGGGTTGTCGCGCCAACCGTGGCCGTATTGCCGACAATCGCGCCGCCGTTGTTCGCGAGGTGCGCGCTGGCATCCACCGCGACATTCTGCGCGGCCTGCAGCATGCCGCCGCTGTTGTCGACCGACTGGCCCGTCACCCGCAAATTCGAGCCGGAAGTAATCGCGCCGCGGTTGACAACGTTTGCGCCGCGGACCGAAACATCGCCGTTGCCACCGATAACGCCGCCATGTGCGCCGTTCGCCGTCGTGCCCGCGACGTTGGTCAATTGGCCGCTCGTTGTCACCGACAAACCATCGCCGTTGAGCGATATGATCCGTCCCGCAGTGTTGTCCAGTGACGCCCCGGCCACCGTCATGCCGGCCGCGCTTTGGACAGTGCCCTGGTTGTTTGCGATATCACCGCCACGCA
The DNA here is from genome assembly GCF_038900695.1 of Paraburkholderia sp. JHI2823. Classification (NCBI taxonomy): domain Bacteria; kingdom Pseudomonadati; phylum Pseudomonadota; class Betaproteobacteria; order Burkholderiales; family Burkholderiaceae; genus Paraburkholderia; species Paraburkholderia sp. JHI2823. Next base: position 39,426 of record NZ_JAYMRY010000039.1, read on the forward strand.
GGTCGGCCGTGCTTTCGGATACCAGTTCCCCCGACTGGTTCGCAATCTGGCCGGCCACGTTGACCGACAGCGGACCCTGCGACGAAACCTTGCCGCTCTGGTTCGAGAGGGCCCCTCCGGTAAGCGTCGTGCTGCCGCTGCTCGACAGGCTGCCGTGGTCGTTGATCACCGTGCCCATCGCGTTCGCTTGAATAGCGCCTTGCGCGCTCGTCGTCGCGTTCGCCAGGTTCACGTCGCCGGCCGTCGCGTTTAGCGACAAATTGCCGTTCGCTGCCGTCTTGGAGCCGGCAAGATTCACGCTGGCGCCAGTCATCGACGCGTTGCCGCCTGCGACGTTCTGGCCAATCGCGGTCAGTTGGCCCGACGCTGTCAGGCTCAGGTCACCACTGTGCCCAACGGAGCCGTCGTTGCTTACGCCCGCGCCGAGGGTGCCGGTCGAATTGACGCTACCGGCATTCACTATCGTATTCTGCTGCGCCGCGAGCGTCCCGCTGTTCGTGAGGTCGGCGCTCGTGCTGGCCGACAGCGATTGCTGCGCGTAGGTCGTGCCGTTGTTCTGGATTCCGACAGCCGCCGACAGCGCGAGGTTGCCGCTCGCCGTGGTCTTACCCGTGAGCACAAGTCGGCCGTTCGACTGCAATGTGAGATCACCCGCCTGCGCCGCGATCGTACCGGCGTTGGCCACCCCCACGCCGAATTCGTTCGATGCGAGGAAGATCCGATCGCTATACATGCCACCCAACTGGCTGACATCGATCGCAACCGATGGGGCGGACCCGTCGCCGGCGATCGGCGTCGCGGCGAGCGTGTCGTGGTTGACCTGGGCCGCGCCGGCGATCACGTTCAGGTTCTTCGCATAGACCGCCGCGTTCACCTGCACGGCACGCGCGATCAGGTCGACCTGATCGATATTGGCTGCGTTGACGCCCGCGCCCGAGACGGTCACGAGGCCACGATTAACGTTGTAGCCGGCAAGCGTTCCATCGGCACCATAGAACGGCACGCCGGTAGTCAGGGTCGCTCGACTGGTATTGAGAAAGCCGCCGCCATCGACAAAAATCCCGGACGGGTTAGCCAGGACAAGCTCCGCACGGGCGCCTGCTATCTCGACTGTGCCGCGGAGCTGCGACGGGTTCGGGCTGTTGACCTGATTGACGATGATCCGCGCGGCCTGTCCAGCTCCGTAATTCGGGTTGCCGTTGATCCAGCCCGCCTGCTGCGTCTGAACCATCGTGGCCGAGTTGTTCAGGATCGCGCCGGCTTTTTGTACGTCGAACTGGTTGTAGGTGTTGACTGATACGCCCGCACTCGACGGACGCGCCACGTTGGCTTGCGGCAAACCGTTAGGTGTCTGGATCACCTGCGTGCTGGTGCCCGGCGTCGGGACGATCTGCGCACCGGACAAGACGGGTAGCATGCCGAGCACGGCGACGCCCGCCGCAACGGCGCGCGTGCCGGACGCCGATGAGCGCCATCGCGCGCGCGCCCCGCCTGTTGCCGGTTTCCCCTCGGCCGTCGCCGTCTCCGCGACGGCCACCACCATACCCCGACGCCTGGAATTCACCAGGCGGCGCGCATTCTTGTTCATTCTCGTCGACGCGGCCTGCGCCCGTTCATTGGCTATTGAACGCGAGCCTACCGAAACACAAAAAGAACGACTGCCAACAATTGCCAAGTCTTTGAGGGGAAACCTACAAATTTAGATTTCCGGACTTGTCTGATTGACATGCGCCCGCGACATCTCAGGTCGAGTTCCCGAAGTATATGGACGGTAAACCAGACAGACTTCTAACGCACCCGTCGCTCTCTTCTTCGCGAGTTGCGCGAGCCGGTTCGTGGAGCTGCCGTCAGCGAGCTGATCAATCTGGTGTGATCACTAGCCTTTTGTCTTCCACCGTGACTCTGACGCGCTGGCCTGCTTCAAAGCCTGCGAGTTCGAGCCAGCGGCCCGCTAGCTTGAGCCATGGGTAAAGCGGCGGGTCAGTTCTTGTCCGCGAGCTCAGGCTGCGGTACCGCCAAGACTGCTGGATGGTTACGCGGCGCTCGGGATGAGCGCGCGATGCATTAATATTGGCGTCAGCCATGGTCAACTCCTGAGTTGAGTTGGTTTTGGTCAGCGGGCTGTGAGTGCTGCTAACACTCATGGCCCGCGCTTCGTTTACTGCATTGAGGCTCCTCCTACCTCCGTGCCTGTGCGAGCACGGTGTCCAACGTTTGTGAGACTGAGTGCTCTTTGATCTTGAGCAGCTGCTCGATTGCAGCGATCTGCTGTTGTAAGCGGGACATCGAGCTGCGCTCGCCACCCCGCCGTGCGATCGGCGTCCCGAATAAATCTTCGAACGAGAGCGTCGACAGTTCGGCCAGTGTTAGAAACATGGACGCCGGCACGCGAGCGCCCACCTTCGTAGTGAGCTGGCGTTTGCTGTGTGATGCCGAGCACCTCGTCCAACTGTTGCTGGGTCATACCTCGCGATTTGCGCGCACTGGATAGGCGCTCTCCGACCTGCCTCAATAACTGTTCATCTTTCACAATCCCGCTTCGAGGGAGAACAAATAAATCAATCCAACACATCGAAGAATTTCTTAATTAACTCATTCTACGCCGTTTTGAAATACAGGATCCTTGACCGCACTTATTGGTATTTGTTTTTTGACGATCGTTTGACACAAGACAGACTGGCAATGTGTGGCGTGCCTTAATTCTTCCGCCACAGCGAGTTCACTTCACCTGCTCAACATGGGCATCCAATACCGTCGGAAACCGAACCATCGGGAGAGCTTCGTTAGATAGCACAAGAAGACGTCACCCGGTTTGATCTTCTCGGCTACATTAAGCTGCCGGCTCCAAAAAACGGAAATATTGCGCGCACAATGAGTGAATGCGTCGTAAGTCTCCGGGGAGAGCAGGTCAATGTAGTATACGGCGACTGCACCGCCTTGATCGTGCGATCGTTGGCGGTCGACACCGGAGTGTTTGGGCCGCCGGCCGGGACGTGAGCACGCGATGAAAGAACTTCTCCACGACTGAGTCGCTAACGTGCGTTCGGCAACTGCTTTCATTCGAGCCATGAAGCCGTTCCATAACGAGATGGCGATGCCGGCCTGGTGCTTGACGGCATGCGCGTCGAACTGTGAGCGGTGCGGCACATTCACGGTACCTGCCGAGTCGCCGAGCGCAATCGCCAGTGTGTTGTTGCAGACGACGCACACACTCGTGAATTGCGCGGTCGTTGCGAGCGTGCCGTCATAAGCGGTGGCGACCCATCGATGGGATCGCCAATTGAGTATTGCGTTAAGGAGTTAGTTTGTGACGACGGCCACAGTAGAGAAAAAGAATCGCTTCACGAAATACTTCCCGCTGTTGCTGGATGCGTTGCGGTCCGTTGCCCCTGATCCAATGCGCCCAGCAGAAGCCCTTGCCTGGATCCGGGCCAACGCTTCGGTTGCTGATGGCGATCTGGTTCGTCATATCCAGGGCGGTAGCCAGTCGATCTTCGAAAACGATGTGCATTGGACCCGGTTCTACCTCATGAAGGCTGGGCTCATCAGCAACGCAAGACGCGGTCTCTGGAGTCTGACGCCCGAAGGCCGTGGCACACAGTTGACGCCCGACGAGACCTGGGATCTATACGTTCGCATCCGCGATGCTAACCGCCCAGGAAATGCGGCGCCCGAAGATGAGGTTTCGGCTCCTGATCTTGAGGAAGAATCAGACGACAGCAAGGCTTACTGGTTTGTCGGAGCGCTATGGGAGGATGATCAACTCCATCGTTTCCTGAGCGAGGGAGTCTGGCAGAACGGCTACACAGACCAATTCCTCGATCAGGTTCGCAAGATCCGACCGGGAGACAAGATCGCCATCAAGGCGGCTTTTGTCCAAAAGCGGCGCTTACCATTTGATGTTGGAGGCAAGTCCGTATCGGCGATGCGGATCAAGGCCACCGGCACCGTTCTGGAGAATATGGGCGACGGCCGCACTGTCCGTGTCGCCTGGGACCCAGTGAAGGCGCCGCGTGACTGGTACTTTTACACGTACCGCAACACGATTGCCCAGGTCGATCCTGAAGCCGAGGATGGGCGTCGCCTCATTGAATTCGCGTTCAAAGGTGCCTCGCAGGATTACACATGGTTCCTGACCCAGCCATACTGGAAAGAGAAGTACGGTGATCGGGTCGGCCTTGTTGCTGAGCATAGCCACAACGACGTCGCTGCCATGGAGGATGCGGAAGAGGTCACGGAGGAAGCATCCCCGTCCTATACAGTCGATCAGATCATTGCCGATGGCTGCTTTCTGTCGGTCGAAGAACTGACTGCGATACTGGCTCGGTGGCGCGCAAAGAAAAACCTGATCCTGCAGGGACCACCTGGATCGGGCAAGACCTGGCTCGCCAAGCGTCTGGGTTTCGCGCTTGTGGGATCGGATGACCGCGATGCAACGCGCTCGCGCTTACGGATCGTGCAATTTCACCCGTCATTGGCGTATGAAGATTTCGTACGCGGTTGGCGTCCTGCCGGAAACGGCCAGCTCGCATTGGTGGACGGCATCCTGATGCAGGCCATCCAGGCAGCAGAGAGCGAACCGGACCTGCCGTTCGTCCTCGTGATCGAGGAAGTCAACCGGGGAAACCCGGCGCAGATTTTTGGTGAAATGCTGACGTTGCTGGAAGCTTCGAAACGCCATCGTTCCGAGGCAATGGAGCTGGCGTACCGCAAGGAGCCGGGCGAGCGGATTCATGTGCCGGACAATCTGTACATTATCGGCACCATGAACGTTGCAGACCGCTCGCTCGCCATCGTTGATCTTGCACTTCGGCGCCGTTTTGCCTTTATCGACCTTGAGCCACGTTTTGACGCGCCGTGGCGCGCGTGGTGTGCTGCGCGCGGTCTTGAGGGCGGGTTGATTGCGGAAATCGAACGCCGGATTGTTGATCTGAATGCCAAGATTGAAACGACCGTTTCGCTGGGCCCGCAGTTTCGGATCGGTCATTCATATTTGACGCCGGATGGCACGGTTGACGACGGTGCAGCCTGGTTCTTCGCTAAGGTCGAAACGGAAATTGGCCCGTTACTGGATGAGTACTGGTACGACTCGCCAGCAACGGCTCGCGATGCCAAGCAAAAGCTACTCGCGGTGCTGGATTGAGCGCGCTCGCCGAAAATTACGTCGCTATCGGGAGTCGGAAGATCGGTCGCATTCCGGTGCGTAACGTCTGGCTCTTGATGCTGTATGCCTCGGATCTAACGCGCATCAAGGAAGCATTCAATGCGTTGGTCGAGGACGATCTTGACGATATTCCCGATTTGGTTGCAAAGCTGCTGGCTCATGCCGTAGAGCAGCGTTTGCGCCGGAACGTTTCGCGCGGATATCAGCATCGGGCGCGGAACCTTACCCGTGTTCGCGGCCGAATCGATATCCTGAGAACCGAAACGCAGCAGCTGATATCCCGAGGCGAGGTGTATTGCCGTTTCGAAGAGCTAACGACCAATACGCCGCGAAACCGCCTTGTTCGAGCAGCATTGGACGTGCTGGCGAGCCTCGTGCGGGCCCGTGACCTGAGCCAGCGATGCCGATCCCTTGCGACGACACTCGGTCGTTCCGGCGTAGCCGGTGTCCGCCCGTCTCGTGCCGAACTGGCGCTAGACCAGATCGGCCGAAATGACCATGAAGACCGGCTCATGGTTGAACTGGCGAAATTGGCATTTGATATGGCTCTTCCGACTGAGCAGGCTGGCCCGACGACGCTCGTTTCTCCCGAGCGGGGCGACGTATGGGTACGCCACCTGTTTGAAAAGGCAGTGCTCGGATTCGCGCGTGTTGAACTTGGGCCCATCGGGTGGCGTGTCCGTGGTGGCACGCGGATGGATTGGCAAATTTCGGCGGCGTCCGATGGCATTGAAGGGATCTTGCCGGGCATGATCACGGACATCATTATCGATGATGTCGCCGCTGGTCGCAGGCGTGTGATTGACACCAAGTTCACATCGGTTCTCGGTGCGAGCCGTTTTGGCGGTGCTAGCCTGAAAAGCCCTTACCTCTACCAGATGTACACGTATTTGCGATCACAAGAGGGGCTCGACTTGCTATGGGGTCAGGCGTCAGGGCTTTTCCTGCATCCAGCTGTCGATGTAAGCATTCGCGAATCAGTCACAATTCAGGGGCATGCCATCGCGTTCGCCACTTTGGACCTTGCGCAAGACGCGCAAACGGTCCGAGCTGAGCTTCGGAACATACTTGCAGGGTAGCTTTCGTCGCATTTCGGCGACAATGGAGCGGAGAGTTCGAGCCGAGCGCAAGGCAAAAGGTCGGTGCCGCGCAAGGGAACATGATTGGGTGCACATTTGGGGGCATGTTCCAACAGTCCTGCCGCGCGAGTGCCATTACTGGTGGGTGCTCCACGGATTAGTTGTCCTTACTGGGACCAAGTTAGCAGGCGAACTGTCGCCTTGAGCAAAGTAGATTGATGTGGACCAAATCCGGTTAACGGCGGCTACACGGACCAACAAAAATAGAAAAGGGTTACGGGCAAATCACCTGCAACCCTCCGGTTTTATTGGGCGGAGGAGGATCGAACTCCCGACCTTCGCATTGCGAATGTAAAAATCTCACTAGTAAATTCGGGGCTTCTGGCGTTTATTCCGATTATTTGCCACAATCTTGCCACACTTCGTTCGAGCGAGCACCGAGAAATGCCGACTATCCGAAAGCGAGCGCAGTACCAATGGGAGGCGCAGGTGCGCCGGCGCGGCTACCCAGCGCAGAGCAAGACCTTCACTACCAAGGCAGAGGCGGAAGCCTGGGCCAACATGATCGAATCGGAAATGTCGCGCGGGGTATGGGTCAGCCGCAGTGAAGCCGAGGCGACCACGCTCTATGAGGCGCTGAAACGGTACGAGAACGAAGTCTCGCTGTTAAAGAAGGGAGCGGCGCAGGAGTTTTCCGTCATCAAGACCTGCAAGGCGGTTGACCTAGCAAAGCGGCCGCTTGCCACGATCCGCAGCGCAGACGTAGCGAAGCTCCGCGACGAATGGCTCAAGGATTACAAGCCCGCGACAGTCCTGCGCCGCTTGGCAGTCTTGTCCCATGTGTTCAATATCGCACGCAAAGAATGGGGCATGGAAAGCCTTTCGAATCCGGTCGAGCTGGTGCGCAAACCGCAGCCGAATAACGCTCGCACCCGTCGCATTGCGACTAGCGACGCACCTGCCGGTACGCCAAGCGGGGACGAGCCAGAGTCAGAGCGCGGCGCAAAGGACGGCGAGCTTGAACGTGTAGTAAAGGCTAGCGGCTCGGCGCTACTCCCGCCCATCATCTGGCTGGCCGTCGAAACTGCGATGCGCCGGGGCGAGATTGTGTCCTTGTCGTGGGTACACGTGGACCTCAATCGCCGCGTCGTACATCTCCCGTCTACGAAGAACGGGGACGCCCGCGACGTGCCGCTGTCTTCGCGTGCCGTTGCAGTGCTCCAAGCGTTGAAAGACTCGCAGGACGCCACGGGCGATCCGATTGAAGGAGACGAAAGCAACACCGGTCGCGTGTTCGAGATTCGTAGCGATGCCGTTACCCGAGCCTTCGAGCGCTCGGTGGCACGCGCCCGCAAAATTTACGTCAATGAATGCAAGACCGCGAAGCTGAAGCCCGATGGCAGATTCCTGACGGATCTTCGCTTTCACGATTTGCGACACGAGGCGACTTCCCGCTTGGCGTCAATATTCCCAATGCATGAACTGACAAAGATCACGGGCCATAAAGACCCACGCATGCTGATGCGCTACTATCACCCCCGCGCCGAGGACCTAGCAAAAAGGCTAACGTAAATTGCCGCCGCGACTTGCTGAAAGTCATGCCCCCAAATGCCTCCGGAAGCGGCCGCCTTCAACGCATTTCGTGAGCAGTTGTTAGTCACAGCAACAAGCCCTTACCGCGCTGAGCCCAGCTTGGGACTGCCTTCCAAGCATCGCGCATCCGGCCGTGCAGCGAATCTGCTGCAGGCTCGAAATGCCGTAGATGCATCCAGAACCGCTCCGAGTGATTGGGTTCAAGCAAATGGCAAAGCTCATGCCAGATCACGTATCGCACTAGGTCACGCGGAAGAAACAATAGCTTGCAGTTGAGGCTAATGCGCCCTGTGGTCGAACAACTCCCCCAGCGCGTGCGCTGATTCTTGACTGCCAAATCTGTGTAGTGCAGACCTACTGGCTCCGCCAAGTTTTCCAACCAAGGCGACAAGCTGATGGTGGCATGACGGGCCAACCAGCGGCGCAAGGCGGAGTGGCAGGCTTCGACATCGCCAACCGCCCCCGCCACAACGATGCGCCCCGGTTGCTCAATGCGCGCCCCTACTGTACAGCCGCGGGTTAGCTTGTACTCCACCCGCCAAGATTCGGCCAGTGCCGGCAAGTCAAATGCCTGAGGTCGCGCGGGAGGCTCGGTAGGAATCAGATGACGTACTGCATCGAAGCCGGAAATTCGTTCGCCAATCCAGTCCGCTTTTTCGGCAACCAGTGCCATCAGCTTCTGGCGATCCAAATGAGGCGGTGCCACGACCACCAGGCCATCACGGGCACTGAGCTTCAGTCGTAGCGAACGCGCCTTGGGGGTAATCTGGATTACGTAATCGATGATCCGCCCATCGGGCAAGACCAATTCTACGTGGTCAGCATCTTTATGCACCATCGCCACCCGTCCCTGGTGGCGCGCTGGGTTTGTAGTGGCGCCGCTTCAAGACCTGAACCAAGCTACTGATAAAACCCATCGCGTCGTCTGCCAACAACCCTGCAGATGAGAATCGGGTAGCGATTACGAGCAACAATCCGCGCGACAGCTCGGGATCGACCGTACTACTGCCCCACCAACCGGGAAAACAATACTTGTCAGCTTCGGCCAGCGTGCCGGCGGCGATCTCGGCTGCCAGGTCGTCGGTGATGGCCGCGTTTCGCGCTTTGACCTTCAACGCCAATTGTTGAGCAACCGGGCGATTGACCTCATCAACGGCGGCGCGGACCGCATCGGTCAGCTTCTCCAGTTCCTCGATCAGTGCGACCCCGGCCAGCGTGCCCGCACGTTTTTCGTCGATCAGGCGCTGCAACTTTTCAGACAGTGGCCGAAAGGACTCTTCTTGATCCAGCCTAATCCGCAGCTCCGCAGACAGCATCGCCTCGATATCCAGCGCCTTGGCATCAGGCTTCTTGTCCTTCAGCTTGGTCAGGAAGTGCTCATCAAGCACGTAGGTCGGAAACTCGGTTTCCAGTTCGTCTACGTCTATGTGCTCACGGATTAGCTCACGCGTGCGTGCGGCATCTTCCTCGGTGACCTCAATGCTTTTGGCGGCGTCCGGGTAAAACTTCTTGCGGTACAGCATGTACAGCTTGGTAAGCCAAGCATAGGGCCGAATATAGTCCCGCAATTGCTCGTCGGGCTGAAGGGTTTCGTACAAGACGCGCAAATTACGATAACCGTTGTCGAACTGCTTTTCGGCACCGTCTACATCGCGCAAGATCTTCATCGCTGTGACGAATGCATCGTGCGCCCCATCGCGCGGTACGGTGTCTAGCGGGAAAAGATCCCAGACCTGTTGGAAGGTCCTGCGGAAGTGTTCACGAATCGTATCGAACGGGAACGCGACATCACCCAATTCGTCCGGGCGGAAGTTCAGCGCTTCGTTCAAGTGGTCGAAGATGCCGTAGTAATCCAGTACCAGGCCGTGGCCCTTCAACTCATTGTAGGGTCGATTCACGCGCGCAATGGTCTGCAGCAGAGTGTGGTTCAGCAACTTTTTGTCGAGGTATAGCGCCTGCAGGATCGGTGCGTCGAAACCAGTAAGCAGCATGTCGCAGACCACCAGGATCTCCACCTTGCGGAAAGCCTTGTCACGGTGCTCCTCGTTTTCCGACTGCGCGGGAATCAGGAACTCATTCAACAGCTTCTTGCGCTTGGCCTCGCTTAAATACAAGGCCTGGATATCCTCTGGGTCCTTCTGTGGCGCCTCGGAAATGACTGCCATCACGGCATCATCATTTAACCGTTCCCGTAAGGCAGTGGCGTAGAGCTTTACCGCCTGCTTGTCGCGGCACACCAGCATGCCCTTGAAACCGTTGGGGCGAACGTGCTCCATGAAATGCTGGACCACGTCATCTGCGATCTGGCTGATCCGCGTCGGCTGGAACAGCAGCGCATCCAACCGCGCGCCCTCGGTAGTAAGTTTTTTCTGCTCTTCTTCTGGCAAGTGGCCAAACTCGCGTTTGAAGGCAAGATCCAACTTGGTGCCATGCAACTGCCAGTCGGTCACGCGTGGCTGCCAGTGGATGGGCTTCACCACGCCATCGCGCAGGGCATCCGTCACCGTGTAGGGCCGGCCCATGTAGCGCTCGATCTTGCCGTCCTCTTTCATGTAGCCCCAGGCCTTTGGGGTGTTGTGGTCGTCGTTTTCGATGGGAGTGCCGGTGAAGCCAAACAAAGAGGCACCTTCCAGCGCTGAACGCATGTAAGTTCCCAGCTCGCGCTCCTGAGTCCGATGCGCCTCATCTGCCATCACGATCACGTTCGGCCGCTGTTTGGTGACGTGCTTGGGCATGCCCTCGAACAGGTGGACGGTAGTGAGGATCACCCCTCGGTAATCGCCACTGAGCTTTTCCTCCAAGTCACGCTTGTTGGCTGCCACGTGCACGTTGTCCGTACCAGTGGAATTGAGCTCGCGGTCCATCTGGTCGCCCAACTGTTCACGGTCCACCAGCAAAATGACCGTGGGCTGCTGCAGCTGCGGATCTTCCCACAGGCTACGAGCCGCGTAGATCATAGTCAGCGTCTTGCCCGAACCCTGGGTGTGCCAAATCAGGCCACGGCGCTTTTCGGCGGGCAGCGTCAGATTGGTGGCGCGGTTCAGAATGTCCTTCACCGCCAAGTATTGCTGGTAGCGCACCACCACCTTCTCTGTCTTGCCATCCTTGGTGACGAAAACGATGAAGTGGCGGATGAAGTCAAGCAAGTTGCTCCGGTCAAACAGGCCATAGAGCGACACCTTCATCTCGTCAAATTCGTCGATCTCGTGCGGCCACGGGTCGCGCCACTGAAGCCAGAACTGCAGCCGGCGACCTGGCACGCCGTACATCATCCGCGTCTCGTTTACGCCGACGCCGAAAGCATTGGTGTAAAAGAGCTGGTCAATCTCCTCGGCATACATGCCCAGTTGCTTCGCACCTTCGCGCCAATCGGGCTTGCTGCGGCTAGCCGTCTTGGCCTCGATCACCACAATGGGGATGCCGTTGATCAACAGCACGATGTCGGGCCGGCGTGTCGACCGGCCATCAATCGAGAACTGATTAGTCACCCACCAGTCATTGGCGTAGATATTCTCATAGTCGATGAGGCGAACGTCCTGCGCGTTTTCAGCCGCATCAAACTTGTAATTAACGCCCCCTTTCAGCCATGCCAGCCATTGCTGGTTGTCGCGGCAACCTCGCAGCTTCGTGACGATGGCGTCAACCCGCGCGTCGTTAGTCAGCACTGAAGGGTTCAGAGCCTTGAGCTTCTCGCGCAGCAGCGGCAGCAGCAACACTTCCCGCTCATCCGGCCGGTATGATTTCAGGAAATCTCGCGAGCGCCAGGTCCAGCCCAGCTGGCCAGCCTTCAGGTGCTCGATGATTTCACGCTCAACGGTGGTTTCCTCGTTGAACAGCGTGCGCACCGCATAGGGGGCCGCCCCCTGCGTAACCTCAAGCATAAATGGTCTCCCCTGGAACTCGTATTTTGCCGGTGAGCAGGTTCTGCAGCAGGGAGTGCTGAACTTCCCCAAGTGCCTGAAGCTTCTTTTCCTGTGCGCTGAGCTGTCCCTCTATGCTGTCTAGCACCGCGACAATTTCTTTCTGCTCCCCAGGTGGTGGGCACGCGAAAAGCTCACGACAAATGTCCCGTTTGCTCATCATCCAAAGCCCACTGCCGGATTCAGCCTTGGACTGCAGTCGCGTTAGAAACGCCCTAGATTGCCAGAGGTATGGCACGAACCGGTCAACAACTTGGGCAGCGTCGAAACGCAAACGAATCAGCTTGTCCGAATAGATTGTGTCTACGTCCGGGGTCTGACGAAGCAAGCCGCCGGTTCCCACATAGTCCCGATTCCCGTTGCCTCGCAATACGAAAAAGTCACCGACCTGAGTTCGATACCGATCAATCTCATCCTTCGAAACGTCAACGTAGGTGACATCTGCAGGACTACAGACACCGTCCTTGATACAGCTGACGTTGAGAATAGGGGTTCCAGGCGGGTCTGGACGGGAGAGCGGAGATGTTCCACTGTCTGGTTTTTCGGCAAGGACGGATCTGATCGTTCGAACCGTCCATCCGCGCGGAACCGGTCCGATCTTTGTATCCTGAAATTCACCATGCCTACTAGGCATGCCCGCAATGAACAATGAACTCATCAGCGACCGCTTCAGCTCCCGCGTTGCATCCAGTTCTATCCGTGCCTTTTGAATGGCATCATCGGCGAGCTTAAGGGTGGCGGCGATGCGCCGTTGCTCATCAACTTGAGGCCGAGGCAGCATTAAGCGCTGATAGTCCCGCCAGTTGAGATTGCGCATCTGCGTGGACTGCTGCTGCACGCGCTCCACAATGCCGGTGCGCTGCAACTCGAACAGCGCCCAGCCCAAAAAGTAAGGATCCACCTTCTCAGGGTCAGGCCTCAGGACTTGCACGAAATTCGAGACGGTCGCGCCAGGTATGTCGTTCTCGACGAAGCCAATACGACCAACTGGCTGGTCGGGGCCGCCGCCCGAGCGCTCAAGCAGCAGATCTCCCTGATGGAGCTCGAACTGCTCGGCTTTTTCCTTGGGAAAGTAGCGGGTAGCTACGTCGCTAAAATCAAGCTGACCGTTGTTGGTGAAGTTGGTCGAGCGCATCACAGCAACAGCCTGCTCCCCTTCATCATTCCCCCAGTCACCTGCGAAGTGTTCGGCAATCAAGGCTCTCAGGGGCGCCGCGCACCAATCAGCCGGGATATCGCCTAAGATGGTTCGGAAACGGTGTGTCAGCATTACGCAGCTCCCCCGATGCTAGCCAAGAGCGTCTTCAGTGCGCTTTGTGCCGCGTTCGCTGCGTCGGTCGACGACTTCAGTCGCTCAGCGGCGTTACTGAGCTGCAGCACCTTTTCTGGCTCGAAGGTGTCGACGTAACGAGGCAGGTTCAGATTGAACTCGTTGTCTTCGATTTCTTGTCGTTCGACCAACGAGAAATAGCGTCGAGCCTCATCTTCGCTCTTGCAGATGCGCAGAACGTCAGCAGCCGCCTCGCGCAAATGAGCGATTTCGCGCTCGGCGGCGAGCTTCACCTCCTGTTCACGGGCGTCGCGCTCTTCCTGCAGCTTGCTCAAATCCTTGACGGCACGGGCAATCTGCTTGTGGTGGGTTTTGATGGCGTCGATCAGCTTCTTGCGAGCGCTGTCGAATTTCGACTTCGAGGTGGCCAACTGGGTCTTCAGCGCTGCCTTGTCGCCACGCCCTGCGGCTGCAATTTCGCGCTCGACACGTTCCACCTCTTCCAATAGCGGCACCAATGGATGGAAGTAGGGATGTTCCGGCGTGATGGCTTCTTTGACCGCCTGTTGCTTCAGGTCTAGGCTATTCAGGGCGGCCAACTCGGTTTGAATAGTTGACAGCGGCTGCAGCACCGGGCCGTAAGCGTCCTCGATGTCAGCTAGCCGCGCGTCACGCTGCTCCTCGACTTCGCGGATCAGTTGCTCCTCGTGTTCTGGCACGATTCTCTGCGCGGTGGCCAGATTGCCGAACGCGCGCCAAGGAACCAAAATGCGCATCAGGTCCGAGGGGCGTAGCAAGTTTTGCGGATTGCCCTTCTGAAAGTGGCGCGAGGCCCAAATCATCAGGATCTTGTCCTTGCGATCGACAGGTTTGGCCTTATTGAGCAATATCAGGCACCCGGGTACGTTGTTGCCATAGAACAGTTTGCCCGGCAGTACGATGATGGCCTCGATCAGATCGGCTTCGATGAAGCCACGGCGGATGATGTATTCGGCATCGGCCCTCTGGTTTTGACCGTCCTCCTCTTCAGTCTGTTCGGGCTGCCCACGGAAAAGTACGCCCTGCGACATCACTACCATGCCCTGGCCGCCAATGCCAGTGTCTGGATCGGGATCCTTGAGGGACTTGACGATCTGCGCCATCCAGGCCCAATCGCCATTGCTGGCCGGCGGCATGCCGTACGACAGACGGCCGAATTTGTCGCCCGCCACTACGGTGTCGTAGCCCCAGTCCTCCAGCGAGAACGGTGGATTCATAATGACGCGGTCGAACTGCTTGAGGCGGTTGTCGGCCGTGAGGTGGCGCGGATCGCGCAGGCTGTCGCCCTGCTTGTGCTCCCACACCGGAACGCCGTGCAGGAGCATGTTGATGCGCGATATGTTGTAGGTGGCAACGTTGGATTCCTGCCCGTGCAATTGCAACTGGCGCACATCTCCACCATGTTTCTTGACGTAGCGGAGGCACTGCAAAAGTAGGCCACCGGAACCGCTAGCCCAATCGCAAACGGACATGCCAGCTCGCGGTCGTATTACTTCGGCCATCAGGAAGCCGACCTCGGCAGGGGTATAAAACTCGCCGCTGGACTTGCCGGCCTTGCTGGCGAAGTTGCGAATCAAATATTCGTACGCGTTGCCGAACAAATCGTCGGAGACGTGGGCGCGGTCGAAAGTTTGACTGCCAAAGTGATTTATGAGGTTGACCAGCTTGTCGCGCGGCAACTCGTCCTGCTTATTGAAATCGATTTTGCCAGTAAGAATGCCGTCGAAATTGTTCTGGCGATGTGCGTTGGCCCGCTCGATGGCCAACATGGCATCGTTCAATGCTTGGCCAAGGTGGGCCTTGGTGGTCCGAGCCACAGTTGCCCAAGCGGCCGCCTCGGGAACGATGAAGTGATGATTCTGCGGATCCCGCGCCAGCAGCAGAGCCTGATCCTGAGGCATACCCGCCTGAGTCAGGGTGACAACCTGAGTACGAACTTCCTCCTCGAAGCAATCGCTGATGCGTTTGTAGAACAGCAACGCGAACACGTATCCGCGAAATTCAGAGTGGTCGGCATTGCCACGCAGAATGTCAGCAGCCTTGTCGAGATAACTTTCAAGCTCGCCTTGAGTCATCCGACGTGTGGGACGGATGATGATAGGCAACTCGAGGGTGTTGAGGATTTCTTCAAGGTTCATTGTGGGTACGATCGCAGTGCAAGCTGGCATGCTCGGCCCAGAGCGCAGCTCCGTGCCAAGGAAAAATGTTTGATGAGGTCGCTTAGCGGGCTTCTTGGCGCGCCTTGCAAATAGTTGTTCGTGAGACGTTGTATCGCTCCACGATTTGGCTGACCGGGATAGTTGGGTCGGACATCAGCCGCTTGATCTCCCTAGTTCGTTCTGCATCCGACTTCGGCTTGCCCCCTCCCCCCGGACCGGCCCCGAGCGCATGCCGTCGCCAAACCCCAGCACGTTCCCGAATCAGGTTGTGCTCGAGCTCTGCCAACGCAGCAAAGACATGGAACGCGAGCTTGCCGGTAGCACTAGAAGTCTCGACCTTTTCGGCGATGCTCTCAAAGTCGATTCCCTTTTCTTCCAGTTTGGCGACGATGTGTACCATATTGGGCAAGCTGCGATCAAGCCGCCACACTACGAGGGTGTTTCCCGCGCGCAAGCACCTTTATTCGGTGATAAAGCTCACGGCAGCCAGTCGTATCACCGTTTGCCATTTCTTCGCAGACGGGCCGAACACCTGCGATTTGCAGCGCAACGCGCTGCAAATCCAAGCTCTGATCATCAGGCGAAAGGCGGACATATCCGATCCGATGATTCATACACGGTTTTTCGGACGCTGAAAAATTGACGAGAATTTTAACAGCCAGAGGGGCCTTTGGACTGCATTTAGCGTGTTCCACCCCGACGTCAGGAAAGTCACCGTTTTCTTGACTAGCACTCGACACCCGCGTTTTCGGGTTGCCGGTGACGACCGACGGGAAATAGACAAGCTCAAGGGCTTGCGGGCGTACGTGCGCTCGATCCGGCCGGACCTGCCGGCGTGCGCTCACTAGCTTGCTGCGCTTTGCGTATCTTGCGGTCCAGCCGCCGGGCCTCCTTCTCCAGCGCGTCAATCTGCCGGAGGAACGGGCGCATCTCATCCAGCAGCTGGGCCTCCCGCTCCTGAAGTTGCGGGACCACGTGCGTGTAATCCCACTCGTATTGTTTCAGGGCGAGCCGCGTATCGGACCACGCGCGATCAATCGGGCGCAGGTTGGACCGCAGCTCGCGCAGCTCCTGCCAGATGGCTTTCTGCCGCCGCTGGTCGGCCTTGATAAGGGCCATCCGCCGCAGTTCTTCAGCCAGTTCGGGGCTTATGGTCATGAACCGTGTCTGGTGGACGAAGGATGGTCGAACTCCCGATCTTGGCGTTGCGAACGCCGCGCTCTCCCATTTGAGCCATCCTCCCATCAGGCGCAGTGTGCGTTAATCGTAATCCATCCCATGCCCGTTTGGGGAATGACAGTTTTTTCCTACTGGGTAACGCCTCATATACTTACAAAAAGCAAAACCGGCCTCGCGATCACCGACAGGGACCGGCCGCCGTCAGGCGCAGTCCGGCCAGAAAGCGTCATTCGATCGGCTGAGCGCTCGGACGTTCGAGGGGCAGCTCTAACGTTGAGAACCAGCCATTCGACTTACTAACACGCTCATCGAGGCAGGGGCGAGTCCTAGCGGTCTATGGCATGATCATCGGCCACCATTCCGGCATCCTGTCGTGTTGAGCCAGCACCGAACCGTTCTTTACGATCGCGACGGGCCGGTGTGTACGCTCACCGTCGTCACGGTCCCGAGAGTTATCAAAGAACATGGCTAGCTGTACGATCTGTAGAGCTTTCTGCGCGTTGGCGAAGACTCTCGGGAAGCGCGTGTGCTGAACGTCGGAGGGTACATCATGCCCTCCCGTCGCGACTCGATGGTGAACGCGTTCTTGGGCAAGATCGACGTCATTGACACCAACAAACAACATCACAACGTAGTAGCCTGCGTCCACTCCACGTTGCAATTCGGCGAGCTTGTAACCGTACGTGTCTGAAAAGACAGTCTCGTAGACGAAATGACATTGCGCACCAGAGGGAGCAGATAACTTCAGCTCACGACGGCGCGTTGCTTCCGATTGCGCTAGACGGGCGGTTTCCGGCGTCTGCGGCGCATTCGGATCGTCCTGCGCCGCCTCGTTCAGTTCACGCTCAATCTCGTCGGCGTTGATGTACTCAGCCTCCAGCGCGTCCTCGAGCATCGGCTCGAGCAATTGACGCCATAGCGTGGTCTTGCCCGCCCCATTGGGACCGGCGATCATGACCATCACTGGTTTGGTTCCCGCGCCTGCCCCGAACTCGTCAAGGAACGCATTGAAAAGCTGCTCACCCGTCAATCCAGATCCATCCCAAATTTGTCCGCGTTCTTCCGCAGGTTTTCAATACCCTTCTTCAATGCGATGTGCTGCTCAACGCGATGCTGCTGAATACGGGTGGTTGGGTTGGTCGCGCGCGCCAGCAGTTCATACACCTGCGCGAATTCGCCAGAATCCAGCTGAGATGCAATGAGCATCTGTAACAGCGTCGTGTTTCGCCCTGGAATGGGCTCGACCAGGTATTTTCCAGCCAGCGGCGCATAACTGCCCCATTGCTTGGCCAGTTGATACAAGCGCCACAAGCGGGTGCGGTTGGACAGATTGAGCTTTTCCATCCGGTCTGTGCGCAACCATGCGTAGACCGTGATGCGCTCGATATGCAGGACTTGCGCGAGTTGCGTGACGTTGAGCCCGAAAGCCTTGCGCAATTCCTCCACCATCTCAGCCGGCGTTGTCAGCGCCGGTTCGGACTGACGCTGCAAGGAACCGAGCTTGAAAGGTAGTGGCACCGCAGCGTTGATGCTTGTCCCAAGGTATTGCCGGACGTCGCTAAGATCGATCACCACGGTCGGCACGGCCGTGCCACAGTCGACCAATACGGCCATCACCTGCCGAACACTGGTGGCCCCGGATTGATGCCACATCGCGTTGGATCCGATCGCCCTACCCAATTTCGCGTCACGCTCGGAAGCGTAAATCATGTGTTGTCTCCTCTCGCTGCTTCGGGATCCCATTCGCGCTGCGCCAGCGGCGTAATCATGGCGCGAAACGCCGACGATACGTCGGTGTGCATTTGGGTAAATAGCTGGCTCAGTGTTGCCCGATCGGCCCGGTGTTCACCGTCAACCCATCGGTCGCTGTCGATCACGCCGCACTCTCCGGGCGCTGGTGCCGACTGCTGGCGTGGACTCAGCATTCCCTGCAAGTCCATCGGCAACGACGGGACACCAAATCCACGCATGAACTGCAGGCGCATTCTGCCAGCGGAATAGGCGACGTCCACCATGGAAACGTGTAGATCTGGCCCGCGCGTGGCGCCGGGCAGCGCTGGCATCCCGTTCAGGTTCCATGGCGCGTTGACGTAGTCTTCTGGCCTTCGGCCATGCTGAGGCACCAGAAAATCCACATAGCGCAGGCCGAGTCGCGTTACGGTGCTTACCTGCACATCGTCGAGTGCATTGGTGATGTCGAGCCACGCCTCCCGGAAGTGAGACGAGTCAACATACGACGTAACGGCATACGTGAGGGCACCTTGCTGGACACGAACCATCGCGTCCACGTCGGTATTAACGAGGTCGTAAGCAACCTCAGGGGTAGCCCGCGGCAGGCTGGGTGCCGCATCAAGATTGATCTCGATACTCACGCCATTGGTCTGACTAATAGTCGGAAACTGAGCTCCGATCCGCTTCACGATCGCGTCGCGCAGATGTTCCGGCGCAGCTGCCCCATTCGGTAGAAATCGAACCTGAGCGAGTACAAAAACCAAGGGCGCGTTCGCCCACTGCCCCTTGCGGGGGGTGGTATCGCTAGCCAAACAACCTCCTTCCTCAATGATCCATAAAAATATTTTACACGAGACTTTACATCTTACACAAAATCTGACACACTGATTCCATCTTACACGATATCTAACAGTCGGATCCGTTTGATGGGAGTCACACTATGAGTAATGTTGCGCAGCACGCGACGAAAATCGTCCTCAATCTCGACGAAATCGAGGTACACCAAGAGAAGCTGACATACGCGCAGCTGGTGCACCTGGCCTATCCGCAGGACCCGCCTGCGGATACGTCAGATTTCATCTACACAATCACGATCACCTACCCGGACGGGGAAAGCCTCTCGCTGGCGAGGGGAGATAAGCCGGTGGCGGTCAAGGAAGGGATGGTGTGCCATGTCCGCAAAACCGGTCGTTCTTGATTCAGTGCTCGCCCCGTTCCTTGCGGCGGGGCTGCGAGTAACGGTGCAGGGGGCGCACCTGCTTCTGCACGACGTGCCCGTGGTCGACAACCAGAGGCAACTGCGGCTGGGCACCCTGGTCGCCACGCTCGTCTATACCGACAGCCAGGTGACACCGCCGGCGACCCATCAAGCGTGGTTCGATGGCCCGTTCCCCTGCTTCGCGAACGGTTCAACGATGGAGCAGTTGCGACACACCGACGTGGCGGGGGGAATAGTCGCTCCTGGCGTTCCGGCCAAGTTCTTCTTCTCGAACAAGGATGACGGCTGGACGGGTTACACCACCCACTTTGAACAACTGATGCACTACTGGCGGATCATCACGGACCAGGCGCGTGTAATTGACCCAAACTGCACGCGGCCCTTGGGCCCTGGGTCGTCGCTGGTGGCACCTCGAACTGACCCATTCCGCTATCCGGACGCCTGCTCCGCCCGCGGAAACTTCGTGATGGTCTCAGAGCGGCTAGCGAATCTCCGCATTGCAATCGTGGGACTTGGCGGGACCGGGTCCTATGTGCTCGACCAAGTAGCCAAGACACCGGTACGTGAAATCCACCTGTTCGACGGCGACATCTTCGAGGTCCACAACGCGTTCCGGGCACCCGCGGCAGCCAGTGAATCTGATTTCGGCAAGACCAAGGTTGCGTACTTCTCCGCGCTGTATGAACCGATGCGGGCAGGCATCATCGAACATCCTGCGTATGTGACGGAAGTCAACGTTGGACTGCTCGGGCAGTTTGACTTCGTCTTCGTCTGTGTAGACAAGGGGCCCGCGCGGAAATTGATTTGCTCCCATCTGATAGACCAGGGTGTGCCCTTTATCGACTGTGGCATGGACATGTCGCTGTCCACCGCGCAGCAGATCTTTGGTACGTGTCGAGTCACAATAGCCACGCCGGCCAGGAACAAGCACTTCTTCGATCGCGCTCCAACGATGGAAGACGCCGGTGATGCGCTGTACGACCAGAACATTCAGATTGCTGACGCCAATGCGCTCAACGCAATCCTCGCCGTCATGCGCTGGAAGCAACACTTCGGCTTCTATGCGATGAATTGGGACTGGCACCACCTCGAATTTGCCATCAGTGCGATGGCTTTGGCGAGGGCCGAGAGACCCGAGGGAACGGATGCGAATTGACCGAATCACGCCAGAGCTGGTCGAACTTGCGCCCCGGGCGTTGCAACCGGGCCGGCTCTACATCAGCGAGAAGTACCGAGCCGCTGTACACCTCTGCTGCTGCGGATGCGGAGAAAAGGTCGTGACGCCCCTCTCCGCCGCGGAATGGCAGCTTAAGTTTACAGATGGGCGCGCGACGCTACATCCCTCTATCGGGAATTGGTCGATGGCCTGTCAGTCGCATTACTTCATTCGCGACAACCGAGTGGTCTGGAGCGGGCAACTGTCGAAGAGGCAGATTAAAGCCGTCTTTGATCGTGACTTGCGGGATCTGCGAGCGGTGCATCGTGGCACCGAAGAGCCGCGCGCAGAGGAGAGGAGTGTCCCAAGTCCCGCCCCTTCGGAGTATGCACGGCCGCGCACCGGTTGGCGCGCACGACTGAAGGCGTTCTGGCAATGGCTGACCCGCTGAGCGGATCATCTGAAGGAAGGACTGAACCTTTTTCCTCGTTGGGGGCAAGTAGCTACTAGGCTAGGTTGCAGGGACCCGGTATCAGCGAACGGCCGCAGGACTTTGCAAGCGGCCGTTGCGGATGCGAGAACCGGAATGACCGCCTAGGGTCGGTCAGCGACATTCGAGCCGCGTCTGGCGTGCGTATAAATACCCCTTTGCGGCGATGCCTCGCCGTTACACGCGGATCCGCTCCACCTCGTCCAGACTGATCTCGTCGCGTCGCCGGTCGTACAGCTGCGTGGTGCGCGTCGACGCATGGTTCGCCATCGCCGCGGCGTTCTCGAGCGTGCCGCCATTCTTCAGGTAGGCGGTGATACCGGTAGCGCGGAACGTATGGTTGCCGATCTTCGTTCCAATGCCGGCTGCAAACGCACGGCGCCGCACCATCGCATAGGCGTTGGCCTGTGGCAGCGGCGTCTCGCTGAGCTGCCCCGTGCCGCGTGCAATTGTGCGAAACAGCGGCCCCCTCGGATCGTTCGCGATTCTGGTGCCCTCGAGGTATGCATGCAGGTACGCCTCGAGCGCGTGATGACACGGCATCGCGTGCGTCTTGCCGCCCTTCTCACGCAGGCGTACCCAGAGGCGCCGCTGCTGCACATAGACATCTTCCACGCGCATCGCGAGCGCCGCGCCCACCCGTGCGAACGAAAACACCATCAACGCAATCAGCGCGCGGTCCCGCAGGCCTGCAGGCGTGCTTACATCAATGCTGTCGAGCAGCTGCCGCGCCTCGGTCGCGTCAAGCACCGGCGTCTTGCCTGTTTTTATGGAGTGCGAAGGACCGCGCACTGACGCAGCCGGGTTGTGCGGCACGATCTGGCCGGTGACAAGCCAGTCGAACAGATGCCGGATCGCGGCGAGCCGCTGCTTGACGGTCGGCGCCGCGTGCGTGACCGTCTGCAGTTCGATCCAGGCCGCGACGTGCAGCGGCTGCACGGCGGTGATCGACGGCACGCCGGCGCCAGCACACCAGGTCAGGAAATCCCCCGCGGCGCGCGCATAGGCGCGGCGCGTATGCGGATTGCGGATCGCCGACGCGAAGAACTCCAGGAATCTTATCGAGGCTATCTCACCGGCCTCCGCTACGACGACGGGAACGGGCAGAGCAAGGTGGGTTTGGGCTAATAGGTTCATCCAGGGCGGCCGGAATCAGTCGACGCAGGGGAATCCCTTGGCGCAGGAGTTGGAGTGAGAGGAGCCCCTGGCGCAGGTGAAGGGGCAGGCCCTGGCGCAGGAGATGGAGCGGGGGGAGCCGGGGGATCGCCGAGTTGCAGCTGCTGCCTAGCCTTCTGGGCGCCGTCCAGCACCTGCTGGACTGTATAGCCAGGATTCGAGTCGTACAGTGTGATGACATCAATAAGCATCTCATGCGCTCGTTCAAACGCCCGCCCCGTTTTTTGCCACGGAACAAGCGCAGACAGCCCTGACATGATGGCTACGGAGGTAGACCAGCTGCGAACGAGCTCATCGGGCCATTTATCAGGGCCATAGATAAACCCCGGGCGCCCGGCGGTGATGGCAGCGACGATCACCGTCCCGATCGACAGGATCCAGCCTGCGGTTTTCATAGCGGTTGACGCGGCATACCAGTACGCGGCGCGCATGCGTTGCCGGTCGATCTGATGCCATCGCGCCTGGTCCGTGACGTAGGAGGGCGCCGTGGTAACCCTGAGCAGATCGAGCAGCATGGTCGCCCTCCGCGAGAGTCGCCATATGTGTGATAAAGGACATTATCACATATAAGACGATGGGGGCCGTCGAAGACGGGCGTACAAAAGGTAGTACTACCTTTTGTCCATCTCCATGGTCGTGGACATCGCGTCATTGCAAATGATGCCTGGGAAAAGATGGGCGCTCGAACCTTGCGCGCGACTGGCGCACAAAAAACGGCTCCGTGTTTTGTGCATCTCCATGGCCGTGGACATCACGCCATTGCAATGATGCCTGGGCGGCTGGCTGCCGCGGTTTGCGGTTATCCGTGTTCGAAGGGACCATGAATACGCCATCCGGGTGGGTTCACCCGGATGTTCCGCGAATGTCCCAAAGCCCCCCACAAGGAGACCGTCTTGAAAAACGAACAGCAACATCTTGAGAGTGCCGAAATGAAGCTGCTGCGTGAGGTGAACCAGCGCACGACCCGGATGGAATCCCGCATGGTGCAGCTCGGCGATTTCGTAGGCGCAAACCTGCGCTCCAAGCTGCGCATTGACGTACGCAGGCCGAAGGACGGCGATGCGTACGTCGAGATCGATGCGCTCGATGTCTCGGTTTCGCGCATCATCACCGTGCTGCAGGACATGCACATTGACAAAGCGATCGACGTCTACCTGAAGAACAAGCGGGTCGCGACCGTTTATCCCCAAAACGCATAGGAGCCGACATGACGCGTAAACTCGTTAGCACTCTTGGTGACCTGTCGCCGGCCGAAAAACGGGCGCTGCTTGAGAGGATGTACCAACTGGCCAGGAGGCAACTCGCGACCGGTTACGACACCACCGGCAGGCCGGTCTGTGCGGCCGATTTTGCAATTACGAACAGCGCACGCAAGCTGATCGAGGAGCTGAAACGACAGATGGAGTAAGGTTGCCGATGTGCACGAGTGCTATGGCGAGTGTTCGGATTTCAGGCGACCGCCCGCGGCTTCGTGTGCGAGGTCGTGCTGCCCCGAGCTTCACCAGTTTGAACGGCACCGCGACAGGAGGCTGGGTTTCCTTCTGTCGCGCGTCAACCTGAAGAGAGCCTCGCGTCAGCCCGCCATGCTGGCCGGGCCGAACAGCGAGCCCAAAGGCTACTCCCACCCTTGCAGCTTCATGAAGAGTTCGAACATCTGTTGATCCTTGGCGCAAAGCTTCCAATCACGGCTGTTCATCGCGCCACTCCAGAACCAGCCGGAGCCGCCTAGATCTTCAATCTTGATTCGTGTACCGCGACCGCGCGGAAGCGGATCAGCGACTAAAGCCCGGTTGATTTGTTCCCAGCACTCTGCCAGGGAGTCAAATGGCGAAATCACTGTACTGTCAATGGTTAGAAGGAAGGCCATATTGGGGGTTAGTGTCTCTGTCGGTGTCGGATGAGGGGACGAGCTATTCGAGCGGACCCTAAGGGCTCGCGCACACATTTGTACTGGTTCGGAATGTATGTTGCCTAACAAATCTTCTATTCGCAGGCGTGCCTAAGTCTTCGAGCCGGACTGCGCTTTACGTATCTTGCGGTCCAACTTCCTCACCTGTTTCTCTAGCGCATCGATCTTAGTGAGATAGGGCCGTAGCTCATCCAAAAGACGGCCTTCCCGTTCCTGTAGCTGTTTGACCGCGAACGCGTATTCCCGCTCGTACCTCAGTCTGGCAACCCGCGTATCGGACCATGCACGGTTAAGGGGCTCGCTCTCTCTTCGCAGCTTGCGCAACTCGCGTAGAGCGGCCTTTAGTTGTGCCTCGTCAGCCAATTCAGCGGCCAGTTCGGGATTCATCATGAACTTTTCGCGCATAAGTGGAAGAAGATTCGAACCCTGACCGGAGTATGGCGAACTCCGCGCCCTCTCATCCGGAGATTTCCTCGATGTTTGATCGTTCCAAAAATCTTGGTTCTCCGCCGGTTCCGGTGCGCGGGCCGCATTCCGTCACCTTTGAGGCCCCGCCGACCGGCGCGGCGATGCTTCCGTGCTTGGTGGTAGTCCGCTGCAACCGGCGCAAGGGGCCGCCCAACAAACAGCCGTGAGCGTCGTGTGCAGGCAATTGTTAGTGCCACTTACCCGGGCCACTTCGCGTCACCTTTGCGCAGCACGACTTACGGTCCGTTGCGCTTGCGACTGTCCATCCACGCCAACCAACCAAGACGATAGGCACGTGCATCCACGAGCGCATGATGCATGCGCGAGTCGGTCCGGTAGCAAGCCGCCACAGTTCGGTCATATACAGACGTGTCGATCAGCGGGCGCAGGTCAAAGTAGTCTGCAGCCAGATTGCCGGGGCGAGGCGCTCCGAGCAGTGTCAGCAGAAAACGGAAATCGGTTACCGAGTCGCAGGCGACTTGCACATGACGCGGCGCTTCGACCAGCCAATCGCGCAACTCGATTCTCGCCTGCGCCAGTGTGCGCGGTGAGCCGTCGAGCCGCGGCAACACCTCCTGCTTGACGAACCTGGTGCAGTCCGCCGGCTGCCAGGTATCGGCCAGTTCAACATAAAACTCGCGCCGTGCATCTTCGGCGACCAGTGCCAGGCTGATCAGGCCGGGATCCGGCTGACCTATGCCGGTGTATTCGGTGTCAAGAAAAAGCAGCATCGAGACTGGCTCCTACCCTCGCATCGTAATCGCTACCATCCAGATTTGCAGCGCGATCATCTCAGCTGTCGTGGGTTTTCCCACACCCGCGCGATGGCCGCTATGGCGGCCTTCATTACTACGTCAAAAGCGGCCTCCGACACGCCTGTGTTCGCGTGGTATAGGTGCTTGATCTCCGTGCAGATCTCCCTCAGATAGTTGATCGCATAAACATCGGCGTGGAGCTGTGCCGGTTTGCCCAGAGCGCAACGAAGCAAATAGTCCGAAACAGCCAGGTTCCGTTCCTTTGCCAGGCTCTCGATCGAGAGCCGCTCGCCTGGGGTAACGCGCATGACCAGCCGTGCGCTTTTCTGCTGCATTTTCCTACGGTCTGACATTGTCAATCTCCGGCACAGGGAGGATTGCGGATGGCTGCCAGACGTTCTTCAGCTCCACCGCGATGCCTGAGAGGATCCTTTCGAGTTGTTCCACGCTTCTGTCGTCATGGTGTATCGCCAAATACTGAAGTGTTTCGAGCGCACCACGGAGCTCGCGTAGTGTGCCCCATTCCCCGTAGCTGAACCCGGACCGCTGCAAGGCACGCTGCACGATGAACTCCGATACGCTCCGACCGCATGCGACGGCAGCATTCTGGATCATCAGTTTTTCCACTGGCGTCACGCGAATTTCGAGTCGCTGGTCACGCGGATCGCCCGCCACCTGAAAAACCATTTTTCCCTCCTTCGTTCGGGTCTCGGGGCACAGCCCTGAGTTCAATGGAAAGGAAAGGATGGCGCCGGGGCCGCAGGCACCAAGCCATTTTTTCCGGTGTACGCACAACGGATGTTGTGTGTACATTCCCTATCCTGTCCTGCATGTGCCTCGCAAAATAGTGGTCTCTGCAGTAGAAGATTTAGTGAACTCTGCAGTGGAGCCCGGAGTAACTGTTTGCGTCGATTTTTTGAGGTATCTTCGCGTCATCGGAATGGTCGAGGGTCGCGGGGTCTGCGCCGTCGATCATTCCGTCGACATGGCCAGTCTGACCGCCGCCGACGCGAAGATAGAACTTCACGTGTATTTCCAAGTGAACTGGCGGGTGGCCGGGCCGAAAAAAGTCACAGGCGAAGCTCGATACCACGCTGCAGAAGGATTTCGGTGGGTGACATCCCCGCGCGCTGCTCCTCCACCGAGTCGAGCAGCGCCTCATGCTCGATCTGCTGCTGTTCCAGCAGCCGGATCAGCACCAGGATTTCGCCTCCGGCCTCAAGGTCCCGTAAGCGCTCGGGCTGATCAAACGCCCAGCGATCGACAATGCGCCACGCGACCAGGTGATAGGGATGGCGACGAAGCGCGGACAGTGTTTCCGGCGCAAGGACGCGTGACGCGATTGCCAGCGGTGGCGGATTGCCTTCAATCATGACCTTTCTCCGTGAGCGGTTTGATGTCGAGCGGGCCCAGCTTCTTGCGGGCGACCTGTAACTCCCAGCGCGTCTGCAGTCCAAGCCAGAACTCTGGCGTCGTATCAGGAAATCCTGCGGCAAGCCTTAGTGCCATCTCGGGACTTATGCCAAATCGGCCGTTCAGCAGTTCAGAGAGGCACTTGCGAGTCACACCAAGTGCCTCGGCGGCTGCGGTCACAGACAGCCTAGCCTTTGTGAGCCTGGGGCGTAGCTGCTCGCCAGGATGACGGTAGTCCGATGTCACGTGCTGCACTCCTCTTGATTAGCGTAACGTGACACGGTACAAAGCGACCGTCAAGGGGTATAGTGAACAAGCGTTTCCGATCAAGCTGTTTTTCCAACGTCAGAAAAAACCGGCCAGGACGAGCGCCGGCAACTCGGGACAAAACAATGACCGCCGCCGAACTGATTGCAGCCGTTAGCCGGCTTCCCGCCGATGCGCGGATGATCGTGGCTAATTGTTACGCTGGCTTGGGCTACGTGGCGTCGCGTACCCGAAACCGATCCAGCACATGGACCCAAGGTCAACGGCCGATGCCCCTTACGAAGGCCCGGCCCCACTCAATGAAAGCTCGTTCGGGCGTAACGGAACAGCAATCGCGATCGGTGGCCGACTGGCACTTCCTGCTCGATCTGCTCGGCACGCCGCTACCGGCTAACCTGGCCGATCACTATGCATTTGCGGCGCTTGCTTGAAAGCTGCCGGGGTCCGCCTTATCGTGTCGAATTAAAGCATTAATGGTCGAATTTCCTATATTTTTTTGGCCTTGCCATCCTATGGGACGTCAATCCTCCAAAGACATTGAAATTGCCAAACTTCGCACGAGAGCATTAATAAAAACCCTAATGGATGAGGCTCGTTGCGACAACCCCAACCAATTTGGCGCCTGGATCAACCGAGAGTCTGAGAGACTCGGCTGGCCGGACACGCAGTCGTCGAACAAGTGGTATCAGCTCATGGATGGCAAACTAAAAAAGCCTCCTGTCGATGTGTTGCGCATGCTAAGTCAGCTATTTCCTCATGCCGAAAAACTTTACCACGATGGCCCTTCAAATTTATGGCGCGCACTTTGGGGGGACGCGCATGACCCAAACGTGCTCTGGCCGCTCTGCCGTACACGCTTTTCCGATGACGGCCCTTGGCACAAGGAGACCACTTGGAATGAAATCGAAGCGAAATTTGTCAACGAAAGAACATTTCACGAAACCATCCGCGAATTCGAAGGACAGTTACTTCTTGCGATAGCGCATAACCAATACTTAACCCTTAGCCACTTGACCGAAGCGATTGCATTGTATCGACTACACCAAGCGATCAATTGTTTAGCAGTTTCGGATGTTGATGGGGTTGGTGCATTCCGATGCGTTCGACTTTGTTTGAACGGTTGCGTAATAAAATACCTTTTAGACCGATTTGATGGATACAACTTCGTACGTGACGAGCTAGTGAAAATGGAGGTTTGCCGCCTAACCACGGAGCAATCTTATTTTGGGTCTGTCGGCATTCAGCAACATCAGGTGCTGACGTATGCAATGGATCCACTTTCGTGGATCGACGATGAAACACGATGGAAGAGTTTGAATCTGGACTGGGCGCCAAACACAGAGTCGGAACCTGAGGACAGTGAAAGCGACGGCGACTGTGACCCGGAATGGGGCTGCAAGGATTGACTGCTCATCTGACTGTTAAAGCTGTCGCGAGCGGCACTTTTACGAGCTTCGTTGCGCCGGGGAGCTTCGTCAAGAAAGGGCATTTACTAGGAAAGATGGATTATTAAAGCGGGGCTCTTCGTCACGACGAAAAGCTTCGCGAGGTGACGTTCTACACCAAGGAAATGAAGGCACTGGGAATGGAGGATCTGCAACAGATCGTCGGCTGAGGGTCGGGGTATCGCCCACATATGGTAGACGCCTCTCCTTTTGGGGTTTCGTGGACAATTCCTCACTACATCTGGGCCGCGTCGATTCGACGGGCTAAATATAGATGGCGGTCGAGCCACTCTGTGGCAACGTAGGACAAACCCGCGCCTCTGAATTTGGAAGACACAGCGCTTCCCTCCCACCGCGCCCCCGGTG
>NZ_JAYMRY010000040.1:0-67852 GCF_038900695.1 Paraburkholderia sp. JHI2823
CGCCCGCGCGCTCGAGCGCCGCCTTGATGACGATCGCGCCCAGGTCGGGCGCCGCCACCTTCGCCAGCGAACCGCCGAATTTGCCTACCGCCGTGCGTGCGGCCGAAACGATCACGATATCAGTCATGTTGAGCTCCCCGCTCTGCAATTACATTGGAAGATGTGTGTTCTGAACGCTGAGCCGGCAAACGCCCCGCCCTCGTCACTCAGTGAGGACGAAGGTCTGAGGCGTACCGCCTTTCAGTTGCCTGCTCAGTTGCCCTGCTAAGTCGCCCTGCCTGTTGCCCAACCGGGTAACAACGGGAATCAGGCCTTGGCCTGGCTCGCGGCCTTCGCGGGGGCCGGTTGCGCGGCAACCGGCGCGGCTTCCTGCGCGGAAGCGGCGACGTTCTGGAAGTTGCTTTGGGCGGTTTCGATGGCCTGGCGGCTGATGCCGCGCAGCGTCTCGACGGCATTGTTCACGGCGGCGAACGTCGAGTTCATGGCCGCAACGAAGGACTCCGAACCCACGGGCGCGTGTTGCGTCAGGCCTTCGGAAAAGGCCTTGAAACGCTGCTCCTGCTCGCCCGATTGCGCCTGGGCGGCCTGCATCCATTCGTTTTGGGTGGTCGACGCGATGTCGACGAGATGTCGGCCATACGACAGGGCCTTGGCAGTCGCTTGCTGCGTTGCGCCAATTTGCTGCGTGAAGAACTCAGTGGGATTGCTGCTCTGGAGGGCACCCTTGAGCGTGGCTTCGCTTTCCACCATCGCTGCCTTGCCGGCCTGCACGTTGAGGTCGATGACGGCGTGCACGCCATCAAGAACGGGCTTAGCGAGCGCAAAGAAGGCAGCGACACCGGCCTCGTAGTTTGCGCGGAGTTGTTCGGGTGCGGAAACAGACATCAGTTATGCTCCTTGGTTAGTCATACTAATTAAAGCGCCAACCCCCGATGGCATGACTTGCGGCTGAACTCTTATGATCAAACGTCCTTGCTGCATCGCCGCAGTCAAATTAGAAAATTCATTCTAAGGCAGAAATTTAACAATTTTGTGGCTATTCATATTAGGTATAAACCCTTAGCGCAAGTATTTCTGGTTCGGAACTTGCTGTTGTAAGGCAACAGGTAAATTTGAACTGTTCGGCCAAACACCAAGCGCGAAATATGCGCACTAGATAAATATCCGCCGACGGATATTCGGCCCACCGCCGTTCAAGTCCCAAGGGCCGCTGCTTACTGCATCAAGGAAGAGACATCATGAATCGGAAATCACTGCGCGATTTGTTTGTCAGCGTGCTTCTCGCCTCTACCGCCACGGCTGCGTTCTCGCAGCCCGTGATCGTCGAGCCCAATGCGCCGCCTCCGCCACCCCGGGAGGAAACCGTCCCGGCGCCGCGTGCCGGCTATGTGTGGGATGCCGGCCACTGGAGCTGGGATCGCGGCGTTTATGTGTGGACACCCGGCCACTGGCAGGAGGTTCGCTCGGGCTATGAATGGGTGCCGGGTCATTGGGTCGAGGACGGCGCGAACTGGCGATGGATTCCCGGCCACTGGGCATGACGCGGCATGAGCGCCATGAGATGTCAATGTCCGGTTCACCCGGGACACCCATGAAGAGAGGGAAGCGAGTGCGCCTGCGGTTCGACCGTTGCAGGTCTACCAGTCTGGGAAGGCCTTGAGCGAGCGCGATCCGGACGCAGACCTCGTCGCGCGTGTCGGCGCAGGAGATCCGCTCGCCGTGCGTGCGCTCGTCGCGAGCAAGCTGCCTCGCTTCATTGCGCTCGCCGCGCGCATGCTGGGCGACCGCGACGAAGCCGAGGACGTCGCTCAGGAGGCCAGCGTGGCGGCGTAATCGACCACGCCGCTCTCGATTTGTGCGCGCACCGCGCTATCGGCCGCGCGCGTACGCGCCAGCGCGGCGTCGAGCAGCTGGCGCCGGTCTTCGCGTGCATCGTGCGCGTATTGGCGGCCAGCGCGCCGCGAGGACTTGAGCGCTTCGATGAACTGCTGCTGGCGTTGCGGCGAAAGCGCCTCGGTGGCAAAACGCAGCGCCACGCGCTAGGCGGGCTGCGCCGGCTGCTCCGCACGCACGGCGAACCAGCGCCAGGCGTCGCCTGCAATACCGCCGAGCAGAAAAACATTGAGGAGTACGGAGCCTGTCAGCAATATTTTATACGCATAGCGCGCAAAATACGCGGCTCGCGAATCAACTCAAGGCACTCGATACGATGCTCGCCACGCTGCGCGACGGACTCGGCCCCGCGTGGGACAAGACCACGGTGCTCGTCGCGACGGAGTTCGGCCGCACGGCTGCGGCCAACGGGACCGGCGGCACGGACCATGGCCAGGCTTCGGTGGCAATGCTCCTGGGCGGCGCCGTGGCCGGGGGCCGCGTACAGGCCGACTGGCCGGGTCTGCGCGCGGCCGACCTCTACGAATCGCGCGATCTCAACCCCGCCGCCTCGCTCGACGCGTTGATAGCAGGCGCGGCGGCGGAAAGCTTCGGACTCGATCCGCGGCGTACGACCTCCACCCTGTTCGCGGAAGCGAGCACGAAAACTGCGATGAGCGGATTGGTACGCCCATGAGCCGATAAAACGGACGTGCATGCCGGCGGCTCGCGCAGCGGGATGCTGGGTTTGGCAACGCGATGAGCGTAATCAGCCGTCGTTCGGGAAACTAAACAATATCAATACGTGGAGGATAACCGTCATGAAGATGAGACTACTGCATCCCATCACATTGACCGCATGCGCCGCACTACTCTCCGCATGCATCGTGGAACCCGCCCGTCCACCCCAACCCACGCTGCACGTCGAGTCACCTCCCCCCGCGCCCTCCGAAGGCTATAGCTGGGTCAATGGACATTACCGCTGGGAAGGCAACGAGTGGGTTTGGGTGCCTGGGCATTGGGTGCAGGCGTACTGAGCTATCGCGCAGTTCCGGCTTGCGGGGCGCTGTTGACGGGCCCAAGGCTTGAAAGGTCGGCGCTCGTCTCCAGCGGATTTTGCAGATCCCGCATGATCGCAACCGCTGGATGGATGCTGCGCCACCACCGCCCGTGCTTACCTTACGCACTTTCATGTGCGTGGCGAATGACCACGCCAATCTACATGGTCTGCTAACGGATTGCCACCCGCGCCATGAAGGCAGCGGTAAGCGCAATGAATGCTCAGACAATTCAAGCGCAAGCCCCCACGCAAATCCCAAATAGAAGCGATTAATGTCGGCTTCATGAGCTGAACGTTTCCATACTGTCGTCGCACTGTACACACAGCGCTCAATAACGAAGCGATTGTTGTAGCCTAGCTTCGTCAGCAGCAGCCACTCGCATTTTCGACACCATGAAATAACTTGTCCTCCATGCTTGCGTCGAAGAATTGACTTAAATCAATTCTTCAGTTGCGATGTGACTGTCGAATGGCATGAATCGTTAAATCAGTAAGAACCGTTTGCGTTTACCCGGAAAATCGATCATGCGAGACGTTCTCATCATCGCGATGACCAAAGCATCCGCCGGGTGTTACGTGACGAAACTCCGCTTTATCTACCGCATCGGTCTGTGAGACCGCACGCGCTACGGAGCTTTTCATGCTGCGGAATTAACCATTTAGTACTCCAATGTTCATACCACCAGACCAACCGTTTGGCAAAAAATAAGCGGCCATCCCCGACACGTATGGGAACTGCCACCGAAGACCTGCATAGTCAAATTTGCATAGGGGGATCGCCATGAACAGGGTTTACCGCAGCATTTGGAACGATCAGTCGGGGAGTTGGGTCGCGGTATCCGAGTTGGCGAAAGCTCGCTCAGGATGCGGTAGATGCGCGGCGGTTCTGACAGAAAATTGTGAGGCGACGATAAGCGGAGAGGTTGCGCAATGCCCTCCTGGAATGACTGGCGGCGCAAACGGCAATTCGCAGACACGCGCACCCCATCGACGCGGTCCCGCTGATTTTCTACGGCCTTTGCTTCTCGCACAGGCATCCGCAATGTTTTTTTCGTCCGCGACGTCGGCGCAGACGACCATTCCCCAAGGCACGGACATCGGGACGTATTTGAATAGCGGAACCAACTGGAGCGCGACGAACTACAACTTCTCGATTGGCGCGGCAGCAACGTGGAGAAACGTTATCTACTTCAATAGCGCCGCCCATTCGACGCTCACATTGGATGGTGGTGGAAATACCGTCACACGCGCCGGCAACAATGTCATCATCTACAATGGCTCCAGCGTCAACAACAATTCCGTCACGCTTTCGAATTTGACATTCAGCCAGACCGCGAATTCGGGATCCGCGATATTTTACAATTCCGGCGGCTCGATCACCTCCAACGTGCTTCTAAACAACGTGACGTTCGATGGTCTTGCCGGCGCCTTCGGCAATGTCTTTTATATGAACGGCACGACCGGAAGCACAATAATGAACGTCACCGCCGGGGTAGGAGCGAACGGCGTCGTATTTTCGAATAGCACGTCGTCAGGCGATGGAGCCGGTGTCATCTCCATGTATGCCGGAAACATGACGTTCAACGGCGATTTCACATTCAATTCGAATCGCACGGACAATTATGGCGGCGCAATTTCGATGTACCAAAGCCCGGGCGTGATGACGTTCAACGGCACCACGGCATTCAACAACAACTACGCAAAGAATTACTTCGGCGGCGCCATCGACATCTGGGGCGGCGCCTCCACGTTGACATTCAATGGCCCGACCAGCTTTACGGGCAATTACGTCGTCACTTCCGCTACGGGATCGGGCAACCCACGCGGCGGGGCGATCAATATTGGCTACCTGAGCCCGGGCAGTGACGCCTCCGTGGTGCGGTTCAACAACGCGGTGACGTTCAACGGCAACTATATCGTGTCGACCGGCTCGGGCGGCAGTGCCTACGGCGGGGCCATCAGCGCTTACGGGAATGGCAACGCTTACAATTACCAATACGTTTTCAACGCCCCCGCCATCTTTGAAAACAATTATGTCGTAAAGGCAGGAACGGGCGCTGGAACCGGGAACGGCGGCGCCATCTATTACGATGCGTCTGGCGCCTTCGTAAGTCTTGCATCGGGTACCCAGTTCCTCGGCAATGACGCTTCCACCAATGGCGGCGCCATCTTTCTGCAATCGGGCACGATCTCGTTGAGTGCCCTGACGGCGAATATCCTGTTTCAGGGGAACCTGCAGGGCGTCACGTTCGGAACATCCGGAAACTACGCGCCAGTGCCAGGCACCGGCACGCCCAATGGAATCTATCTGGGCTCCTCAGGAAACC
The DNA here is from genome assembly GCF_038900695.1 of Paraburkholderia sp. JHI2823. Lineage (NCBI taxonomy): Bacteria > Pseudomonadati > Pseudomonadota > Betaproteobacteria > Burkholderiales > Burkholderiaceae > Paraburkholderia > Paraburkholderia sp. JHI2823. The sequence goes on from NZ_JAYMRY010000040.1 coordinate 5,260, forward strand.
TGAACCTCATCGCCAATGCCGGCTACCAGATCCAGTTCTACGATCCGATTTCGTCCGTCGTCGGCTCGACGGTGACCGTGACCAAATCGGGCAATGGCGAAGTCGTGTTCTATGGAGATAGCGGCGCCACGACGCTATACGATTCGGCGATCCGGGCCAATACCACCGTGAATGGCGGCTATTTCACGCTCGCAAACAGCGTGAATTACGGCAATACGGCAGCCGGCGTCTTTACCGTCGGCACCGATGCCGGCGCGGGCACGTCGGGCACGGTACGCGGCGGCAGCGGTTCCAACCTGCGCGCGCTGACGTTTACGGTGCAAAGTGGCGGGACACTGTACGTCACCGACGGCACGTACACGGTTAATGCGGCAACCATCAACGTTCAGAATGGCGGCAATTTCGCCGGTAACGGCACGCTCGCCGCGAGCAGCAACATCAATATCGCGGGCACGACGAACGCCAACATCAGTGCCGGCAATACGCTCACGATCAACGGGCTGCTTGCTGGCGCGGGCGGCATCAGCGTGCAGGGAAGCGGCGTACTAGGCCTCGCCAACGCCGGTAACACGTATGTCGGCGCGACCACGGTGGGCGCCGGCGCAACATTGATTGGCGGTGCAACGAATGCGTTTGCGACGAGCGGCAGCGTGGCAGTGAACGGCACGCTAGATCTGAGCGAAAACAATCTTGGCCAGACGGCAAACAGTCTCTCGGGTTCCGGCGCAATCACGCTGGGGTCCGCGACGCTGAGCGCGAATAACAATGGAACAAGCACCGAGTTTTCGGGCAGCATCTCCGGGACCGGCGTCGTGACCAAGACCGGCACGGGGACATTGACACTCTCCGGGGCGTCCAATACCTACAAAGGCGGCACCACGATATCCGCAGGCACGCTCGTCGCCACGAATGGCGGCGCGGTTGGCACGGGCACGGTCAACAACGCGTCGACGTTCCAGCTCAACTTCGCCGCGGACAGCACGCTCGCGGATACGCTCGCGGGGTCGGGGGCGCTGGTCAAAACGGGGAGCGGCATGGCAACCCTGACCGGTGTGAATTCGACTCAGGGTACGGTGACGGTTTCCTCCGGGACGCTGGCGTTCGGACAGACCGGCGTCTTTTCGGTGACCAACAATCTGTCTACGCTCAGCGGCGCGGTCACGTCTTTGGGTCCGCACTCGCAGTTGACGATCACCAATGCATTGACGCAGGCGGCCGGTTCGACGCTGAATGTGGACGTCTCGTCATCGAATGCGCCACTCATCCGCGCAGCGACAGCGGCGCTCAACGGTACGTTGAACGTCGCGAGCTTCACTGGGGTGGCGCCGACTTCGGCAAGCGCCCTGGCCAGCACGCAATACACGGTCATCCACACCACCAGCGGTATCGCGGGTGATTTCAGTACGGTTTCAGTGGCTGGCGCGGCCAGCCCCGTCGATTATCTGACGCTTGCTGGACACAGAAGCGCCAACGCGCTCGATTACAACGTCGGCTTCGAACTGGCCTGGCAGGCCGGTGCGACGCTCGGCAACGGCACGTTCACGCTCACGAACGCCACCGACGCCTTCAACGTCGACGTGGTGCTCACCAACGAAGCCGCCTCCGCCACGGGCTGGGACGGCACGAGCCTGACCAAGGCGGGCGCGGGTACGCTCACGCTCTCGGCGCTGAACACCTATACCGGCGCGACGAACATCAATGCGGGCACGCTCGCCGCGGGCATTGCCAACGCATTCGCCTCCAGTTCCGCCGTGACCGTGAACAGCGGCGCGACCCTCGCCCCGCACGACTTCTCGCAGACGGCGAACGATCTTTCGGGCGCGGGCAACATCACGCTCGGCAGCGCAACGTCGACGGTGCTCACCGCGAACAGCAATGCCAATACAACGTTCTCCGGCGTGATCAGCGGCGCGGGCAGCGTGACCAAGACGGGTGCCTCCGCATTCACGCTCTCGGGCGCGAACACCTACCTGGGCGGCACGACGATTTCGGCGGGCACATTAGTCGCCACGTCCGGCAACGCGCTCGGCAGCGGCGCGGTTGCCAACGGCGCCGCGCTGCAACTGGACTTCGCATCGAGCAGCACACTCGCCAACGCACTCTCGGGTACCGGCAGCCTCACGAAAACGGGCGCGGGAACGGCCACGCTCACGGCGGCGGGTTCGACCCAGGGCGCGGTCACAGTAGGTGCAGGCACGCTTGCGCTCGCGCAGAACGGCGCGTTCAACGCCTCGTCGTACACGACGCAAGGCGGCGCGACGACGGCCATCGGCGCCAACGCGCAACTGGTGACGAGCGGCGCCCTCACACAGGCCGCCGGCTCGACGCTCGACGTCGAGCTCAATGCGACCACGCCTGCCGTCAGCGCTTCGACGGCCACGCTCGGCGGTACGCTCAACGTGACGGGCTTCAGCTCGTCCGCCCCTTCCTCGGCGAGCGCGTTGCCCTCGACCGAATACACGATCATCCACACGACCGGTGGTATCACCGGCGATTTCAGCACGATCTCGCTGAGCGGCGCGTCGAGCGAGGTGGACTATCTTGTTCTCGCAGCGCAAAAGAGCGCCAATGCGCTCGACTACAACGTCGGCTTCGGGCTGACCTGGCGGGCCGGTGCGACGCTCGGCAATGGCACGTTCACGCTCGCGAACGCCACCGACGCCTTCAACGTCGACGTGGTGCTGGCGAACCAGGCGGCCTCCGCCACGGGCTGGGATGGCGCGAGCCTCACCAAGGCGGGCGCGGGTACGCTCACGCTCTCGGCGCTGAACACCTATACCGGCGCGACCACCATCAACGCCGGCACGCTCGCGGCGGGCATTGCCAATGCATTCGCCTCCAGTTCCGCCGTGACCGTGAACAGCGGCGCGACCCTCGCCCTGCACGACTTCTCGCAGACGGCGAACAATCTCTCGGGCGCGGGCAACATCACCCTGGGCACCGCAACGTCGACCGTGCTCACCGCCAACAGCAACGCCAGCACGACGTTCTCCGGCGATATCAGCGGCGCGGGCGGTATCGACAAGACGGGTGCGAACACGCTGACCTTGTCGGGCGCCAATACGTACTCGGGTGGCACCGATGTCGCCGCCGGCACGCTCATCGCGACGAATGCCAGTGCGTTGGGCAGCGGCGCGATCGCCAACGGCGCCGCGCTGCAACTCGATTTCGCATCGGACGGCACGCTCGCCAACGCGCTCTCGGGTACCGGCAGTCTCACGAAAACCGGCGCGGGAACGGCCACGCTCACGGCGGCGGGCTCGACCCAGGGCGCGGTGACTGTGGGTGCAGGCACGCTTGCGCTCGCGCAGAACGGCGCCTTCAACGCCTCGTCGTACACGACGCAAGGCGGCGCCACGACGAATGTCGGCGCCAACGCGCAACTGGTGGTGAGCGGCACGTTCACACAAGCCGCCAACTCCACGCTGAGCGTCTCGGTGGGCACGAACAGCCCTGCCATCACCGCCAACACGGCTAACCTCGCGGGCACGCTGGACATATCGGGCTATTCGTCGAACACGCCCACGTCCGCAACCACCTTGCCGATGACGGAATACACGGCCATCCACACGACCGGTGGTATCACCGGCGATTTCAGCACGATATTGCTGGGTGGCGCGGCGAGTCCCGTCGACTACCTGACCCTCGCGGCACAAAAGAGCGCGGATGGTCTCGACTACAACGTCGGCCTTGGACTGACGTGGGCAGCGGGCGCGACATCAGGCAACGGCACGTTCACGCTCACGAACGCCACCGACGCCTTCAACGTCGACGTGGTGCTCACCAACGAAGCCGCCTCCGCCACGGGCTGGGACGGCACGAGCCTCACCAAGGCGGGCGCGGGTACGCTCACGCTGTCGGCGCTGAACACCTATACCGGCGCGACGAACATCAATGCGGGCACGCTCGCCGCGGGCATTGCCAACGCATTCGCCTCCAGTTCCGCCGTGACCGTGAACAGCGGCGCGACCCTCGCCCCGCACGACTTCTCGCAGACGGCGAACGATCTTTCGGGCGCGGGCAACATCACGCTCGGCAGCGCAACGTCGACGGTGCTCACCGCGAACAGCAATGCCAATACAACGTTCTCCGGCGTGATCAGCGGCGCGGGCAGCGTGACCAAGACGGGTGCCTCCGCATTCACGCTCTCGGGCGCGAACACCTACCTGGGCGGCACGACGATTTCGGCGGGCACCCTGGTCGCCACGTCCGGCAACGCGCTCGGCAGCGGCGCGGTTGCCAACGGCGCGGCGCTGCAACTGGACTTCGCATCGAGCAGCACACTCGCCAACGCGCTCTCGGGTACCGGCAGCCTCACGAAGACCGGCGCGGGAACGGCCACGCTCACGGCGGCGGGCTCGACCCAGGGCGCCGTAACCGTCGGTGCAGGTACGCTTGCGCTCGCGCAGAACGGCGCCTTCAACGCCTCGTCGTACACGACGCAAGGCGGTGCGACGACGGCCATCGGCGCGAACGCGCAACTGGTGACGAGCGGCGCGCTCACTCAGGCCGCCGGCTCGGCGCTCGATGTCACGATCGGCTCGAACAATCCGATCATCAGCGCGGCAACGGCGACGATCGGCGGCACCCTGGACGTGACAGGGATCTCGGCCAGCGCCCCTGCTTCGGCGAGCGCACTGCTCGGCACGCAGTTCACGATCATCCACACGACCGGCGGTATCACCGGCGATTTCAGCACCGTGTCGCTCGGCAGCGCAACGAGTCCCGTCGACTACCTCAAACTCGCAGCGCAAAAGAGCGCCAACGCGCTCGATTACAACGCCGGCTTCGGGCTGACGTGGGCAGCGGGCGCGACATCAGGCAACGGCACGTTCACGCTCGCGAACGCCACCGACGCCTTCAACGTCGACGTGGTGCTGGCGAACCAGGCGGCCTCCGCCACGGGCTGGGATGGCACGAGCCTCACCAAGGCGGGCGCGGGTACGCTCACGCTCTCGGCGCTGAACACCTATACCGGCGCGACGAACGTCAATGCGGGCACGCTCGCGGCGGGCATTGCCAACGCATTCGCCTCCAGTTCCGCCGTGACCGTGAACAGCGGCGCGACCCTCGCCCTGCACGACTTCTCGCAGACGGCGAACGATCTTTCGGGCGCGGGCAACATCACGCTCGGCAGCGCAACCTCGACCGTGCTCACCGAGAACAGCAATGCCAATACAACGTTCTCCGGCGTGATCAGCGGCGCAGGCGGCGTGACCAAGACGGGTGCCTCCGCATTCACGCTCTCGGGCGCGAACACCTACCTGGGCGGCACGACGATTTCGGCGGGCACCCTGGTCGCCACGTCCGGCAACGCGCTCGGCAGCGGCGCTGTTGCCAACGGCGCGGCGCTGCAACTGGACTTCGCGTCGAGCAGCACGCTCGCCAACGCGCTCTCGGGTACCGGCAGCCTCACGAAGACCGGTGCGGGAACGGCCACGCTCACGGCGGCGGGCTCGACCCAGGGCGCCGTAACCGTCGGTGCAGGCACGCTTGCGCTCGCGCAGAGCGGCGCGTTCAACGCCTCGTCGTACACGACGCAAGGCGGCGCGACGACGGCCATCGGCGCCAACGCGCAACTGGTGACTAGCGGCGCGCTCACTCAGGCCGCCGGCTCGACGCTCGATGTCACGATCGGCTCGAATGCGCCCGCGATCAACGCGAGTACGGCCGCGCTCGGCGGCACCCTGGACATCGCCGGCTTCTCGGCCAATGCGCCGACCTCGGCGAGCGCGTTGACGGGCACACGCTTCACCATCATCAACACCACGAGCGGCATTACGGGCGACTTTGGTTCCATCACGCTCGGCAATGCCACCAGCCCGGTCGATTACCTCACGCTCGCAGCGGGTTCGGGCAGGAGTGCAAACAATCTGCAATACAACGTGGGTTTTGGCCTGGCGTGGCAGGCGGGCGCGTCAGTCGGCAACGGCACGTTCACGCTGGCCGGCGTCTCGGATAGCTTCAACGTCGATGTGCCGTTGGGCGACCGCCCGGCATCGGCGACGGGCTGGGACGGCGCGAGCCTCACCAAGGCGGGCGCGGGCACGCTGATGCTCTCGGCACAGAACACCTATACGGGCGCGACGATCGTCAATGGCGGCACGCTCGCGACGGCCGTTGCCAATGCATTCGCCTCCAGTTCTTCCGTGGCGGTAAATAGCGGCGCCACACTCGCGCTGCGCGACTACTCGCAGATGGCGAACAACCTCACCGGCGCAGGCGAGGTGACGCTCGGCATCGGCTCAGGCACGGTGCTGACCGCGAACAACAGCGTCGACACCACGTTCTCGGGCGCGATCAGCGGCGTGGGCAGCGTCGCCAAGACCGGTGCGGCCACGCTCACGCTAGGGGGCTCAAACACGTATGCGGGTGGAACGGTCGTCTCGGGCGGCACGTTGATCGGTACTGCGAACAGCTTCGGCAGCGGACCGATTACCGACAACGCCGCACTGATCATCGATCAGGAATCCAATGCATCGTTCATCAACGCGATCAACGGCAAAGGATCGTTCACGAAGACGGGCGCGGGCTCACTGAATCTGACCGGCGACAGTCTGCTCACCGGCCCGACCACCGTGGCCGCAGGCCGACTCGCCGTGAATGGCGCACTGGCCAACTCGGCCGTGACCGTCGAGAACGGCGCGACGCTCGGGGGCAACGGCACGGTCGGCAGGACGCTGATCCAGAGCGGCGGCACGATCGGACCGGGCAATTCCATCGGCGCGCTCAACGTCCATGGCGGCTTCACGCAGGCCAGTGGTTCGATCTATCAGGTTCAGCTCGATCCGGCCGGCTATTCGACAGACATCATCCGTGTGAATGGCCCCGCGACCATCGCCAGCGGCGCCGTGCTCGACGTGGTGAAGTACATGCCCGGCAGCTACTCGGGGTCGTCCAACTATACGGTGCTCACGGCGACTGGCGGCGTAACCGGTACCTATACGCTCACGGGCGACATCAGCGGCGCATTCTTCAACCTCGTCGATGTTTACGACGCAAACGACGTCTACCTCAAGGCCGTGCGCGTACGCAACTTCGTCGATGCGGCGCTTACCCGCAATCAGCGGGCAGTCGCGGGAGCCCTCCAGCAACTGCCGGACGACAATGTATTGAAAAGCGCAGTGGCGGCGCTCGCGACGGAAGACGAAGCGCGGTACGCGTTCGATCAACTCTCGGGAGAGATACACGCGTCGGTCAAGTCCGTGCTGATCGACGACAGCCATTACGTGCGCGACATCGCGATCGATCGTATGCGCCAGAGCTTCTGCTTGCCGGGCAGCGGAGCGAATACGATCGCGACGACGCAGTTGACGCAATCGCCGCCCAATGACAACGACGAGTGCGCTCGACATGCCGGCGAGCCGGTCGCGTGGGCGAGCGTATTCGGCGGTTGGGGCAACATGGACAGCGACGGCAACGCAGCCAGCTTGCGGCAAAACCTGGGTGGCTTCCTCGTCGGCGCCGATACGTCGATCGGCAGCCGCTGGCGCGTGGGCGCGCTCGCCGGATACAGCGCCGGCAGCATCCATGTCGACGATCGCAATTCGTCGGCGAACAGCGATAACTACCATGTGGGGCTCTACGGTGGCGCGCAGTTCGGCGCGCTGGGCATTCGGCTCGGCACCGCGTTCACGTGGCATTCGATCGATGCGACTCGCACTCCGAGCTTCACCGGATATCAGGACCGGCTCAGCAGCAGCTATAACGGCCGCACCGCCCAGGTATTCGGCGACGTGGGCTACCGGATTCCGTTTCAGCGCATGATGCTGGAGCCGTTTGCGAGCCTTGCGTACGTGAACGTCCACACTGACGGATTCAACGAGCAAGGCGGCGCCGCAGCGCTGAGCGCACAGGGCGGCAGCATGAATTCGACGTTCTCCACCTTGGGGCTAAGGCAGTCGATCGACTTCGTGCTGCACAACGGCGCGACACTGACGGCGAGTGCGACGCTCGGATGGCGCCACGCGTTCGGCGACATCGTGCCGGTTTCGGTGTTCGCATTCGCGGGCGGCGGTCCGTTCGATATCGCCGGCGTGCCGATCGCGCGCGATGCGGCAATCGTGGAACTGGGGCTCGGCTTTCACGTGACGCGCGACGCGTCGCTGGGGCTCACGTATCGCGGCCAGTTCGGCGGCGGTACGACGGGACAGTTCATCCAGGGGACGCTGAAAGTCGTCTTTTGACGTCCAAACAATCGAAGACGTCGACTCGTCTCCCGACGGCAGGCTCCATGCTGTGGACACGATGCGGCACGCCGAGCCGTGCGGCCGGCGTCGGTCGCGGGCCGACCCCTTGCGCGCCGGCCGGCCTCTTCTTCGTCATGCCGCGCGCGGCGACGCGACGGGCGGCGAGCCTTCGTGAAAGAGCTGACTGAGCTGCGCACGCAGCTCCGGCGAATCGCTGTGACGATGCACGCTCACCGCGTGCTGGACTGCGGCTTCCAGAAGCTCCGCGTCCGAATCCGCCGAAATGGCAACCGTGCAGTTCATCTCGCTCGGAAACTCCCTGCAGTCAATGTACTTTCTAGTCATGGCGAGACCTCTTGTGGGCGAATCGATACAATCTCAAACAGACGCACGCGCGAACCATACGGCATGCGTGAAAATTATAGAATCCATGCATGACGCTTGCTAAACTATTAAAGCCAATCGACGTACGTCAATAATCTGAATTAATGCGCGAGATTTTATTTATCAAGCTGCGTAATTTAGGTTAGCTAATGAATCAACGAGGCACGGCGGCGACTGCCCGGCCACAAGACCGGCGATGCCGCAAAGCGCTCGTTGCCCGGGCCCCTGTACGGCCCGGCCAGAGGCCGCACTCTGCCGCCCTTTTCGAAAGCCTTCCTTCCCGCTTTCCCGACCGAGCGCACACCGTCTTTTTGCGCATGCGAATCTGCATTGATTCGACAATTGGAGCGGTCGCTTGCAGTCCCCTTCAGTCCACGCAGTCCACGAAAGTGCACGCCGGGCCAGTTGCGCGTGTTGTTTCCGATCCCTTGAATGAGAGGTGTGCGATGTCCAGCCTGTCGAGCGACTCCATAGCAACACTGAAAGGCACGCTGCGCGGCGATGCCCTGCAACCGGGCGACGCGGGCTACGACGAAGCGCGCCAAATCTGGAACGCGATGATCGAGCGCCGCCCGGCGCTGATCGTGCGCTGCCGGGGTTGCGCCGACGTGCGGCGCGCGGTGGCGTTCGCGAGCGAAACGGGCCTGCCGCTGGCCGTGCGCGGCGGCGGCCACAACATCGCGGGCAGCGCGCTGTGCGAAGGCGGCATCGTGATCGACCTGTCGCTCATGAAGTCGGTGCGAGTGGAGCCCGCCACGCGGCGCGCGTATGTCGAGCCGGGCGCGACGCTACGCGACTTCGATCATGAGGCGCAGGCTTTCGGCCTCGCCACGCCGTTGGGCATCAATTCGACGACCGGCGTGGCGGGTCTCACGCTGGGTGGTGGGTTCGGCTGGCTGAGCCGACGCTTCGGCATGTCGATCGACAATCTGGTCGCCGCCGACATCGTGACGGCCGACGGCGATCTGCTGCGCGCGAGCGCCGAGGAAAACGCCGACCTGTTCTGGGCGATCCGCGGCGGCGGCGGCAACTTCGGCGTGGTGACGATGTTCGAGTTCGCGCTGCACCCCGTTGGCCCCGAGGTCTACGGCGGGCTCGTGGTGCTGCCGCTCGACGCCGCGAAGGAAGCGTTGGTGCAATATCGCGAGGCGGCGAGCGCGATGCCCGAAGACTTGACCGTGTGGAGCGTGCTGCGCCTCGCGCCGCCACTGCCTTTCCTGCCGCCGGAAGTGCACGGCACGCCGGTCATCGCCTTCGCGATCTGCTATACCGGGCCGGTGGAAAACGGCCCACAGGCGGTGGAGCGCGTGCGGGCCTTCGGCAAGCCATGTGGCGAACATCTCGGGCCCATGCCGTACACCGCCTGGCAACAGGCGTTCGATCCGTTGCTCACACCGGGCGAGCGCAACTACTGGAAGTCGCACAACCTCGCCACATTGCCCGACGGCCTGCTCGACACGTTGACCGACGCCATCGCCAGCCTGCCCTCGCCCCAGTGCGAAATATTCTTCGGACAAATCGGCGGCGCGACTCAACGCGTCGCGCCTGACGCAATGGCCTATCCGAGCCGCGACGCCCTCTACGTCATGAACGTGCACGGCCGCTGGAGCGATGCCGCCGACGACGCCCGCTGCATCGCCTGGGCGCGCGGCTTCTTCGAGGCATCGGCGCCGTTTGCGCTCGGCAGCGTCTATGTGAACTTCCTCACGGACGATGAACGCGCACGCGTCGAGGCGGCCTATGGTCCGAACATGAGCCGTCTCGTGGCGATCAAGACACGTTACGACCCGCACAATCTTTTCCGTCACAACCAGAACATCCGGCCGGAAGCGTCAGGCTCAGGAAGCACACCAGGGAGCAATTGATCCGCGTTTCGATGTCATCGTAAGGGGAATCGTCATGTCGACCTATGTGGTGCTCGCGCAGTTCACCGACCAGGGTATCCGCACCGTGAAGAACAGTGCCAACCGGGCCGGTCAGGCAGCGGAAATGGCAAAAACTTTCGGCTGTGAAATGAAGCAGATTTACTGGACGCTCGGGGAATACGACATCGTCACCGTCATTGAAGCGCCCGACGAGCAAAGCTTCATGGCGTTCGGTCTCGCGCTGGGATCGCTCGGCAATATCCGTACGCAAACGCTGCGCGCATTGAGCAAGGACGAGTTCACGGCGGTGATCGGCAAGCTTCCTTGATTCGCTCGATCAAACGGGCAGAGGCGCGGGTAGCGGCGCGAGCAGCGGCGCGCGGGCCCGCGCCGCAATTGTTCATACGTATGCGGGGCGTGCGCAACGCATTCCCCCGCGAGATTGCCGGAGGCATTTCTCTGCCAGAAGTCGCCGGCGCGCGCAGCGACTTTCCGGTAACCGCCGCTGTGCGAGCGAACTCTTTCTTTTTCGCAAACGTTTGCCGCCCGGGTATCAAGTCTGGCGGGCCACGGCCGAAAACCCGTACATCGCCACGAATTTTTGGAGACCCGGCCGTGACGCGCGTTGTGCTCTTACTTGCCGTAATGGTTATGACAGGTTGCGCGCAGCTGCAGCCGCCCACTACGGCGCAAACCGGCAAACCCGCGGTGTCGAACGCAATCATGAAGTTCGACATTCCCGCCGATGCGCTCGGCGCGCGCGATGCGCAGCTCAGCGCCGTGCTCGCCAAGGCGGGCGCGCTCGCCGCCGCGCAGAAGCAACCCACCGTGATCCGCGTGACGGCGCTCGGCCAGGACCTTCCGTACATCAACCAGGCAATCTGGAAGGGTGTGCCGCAAAGGCAGGGGACGAGGCCCACGCTGGAAAACCTCACGGCTGGCGCGAACCAGGCGTACAGCGTCTCGATCGAGCCGTTGCATACGGGGAGCTGACCAATGCGCCAGATCGCTCTCGCCGCAGCCGTTCTTTTCCTGTGCAACGCCGCGTGGGCAGGCCAGCCCGCCGCCAGCGGGAACCCAACCGCAGGCCCAACCGCGAGCCCGACCGTGGTTGCCGCTGCCGCCGCGGCCGCGGCCGCGGACAAGGTCTATCCCCCGCTGCCCACGCTCGCCATGTTGCCGCCCGCGAGCGGCGACGACGACGAAGCGCCCGCGCCGCACAGCGCTTCTTCTCACAAGAAGAAAGCGCGCCAGCGCGACTGCCATTGCGCGATGCCCGCGCCGCGGCTCGTCGTTTCCGACACCTCGCGCGCCTATCTGAAGGACATCGAGCAGCGACTCGATTCCGCTCTCGCGCAGTAACGTTCCAACCCGGAGCCTCGACCGATGCAGCACAAGACCACCGCCCTCCGCCGGTTGCGATCGCGGGGCCTCCTCGCCCGGCTCATGCTCGCGGGCCTCGCGGCATTCGGCATTTCTGCGGCGCATGCCGCGCCGCCGGCCGACGAGTGCTTCGAAAAGGCCGGCGCCTACCAGGGCGTGAATCCGCTCGTGCTGCGCGCGGTCGCATGGCGGGAATCGAAAGGCGACGCGGCGGCCATCAATCACAACGCCAACGGCTCGATCGACGTAGGGCAGGCGCAGATCAACTCGATCCACTTTCCCGAACTCACGCGCGAGGGCATTCCGCACCGCGCGCTCACGGACCCTTGCGTGAATATCTTCGTGGCCGCGTGGCTGCTCAAGCAAAAGATGGTGCGATACGGCAACACGTGGCGCGCCATCGGCGCGTACCACTCGGAATCGCCGCACGAGCGCGACGCCTACGCGCGCAGCATCCAGGCGATTCTCGTGAGCTGGGGGCACCTGCAGCCGGGACGATGAGCGCGGCACGAGGCTTCATTCGTTGCTGGCTTCCCATCCCTTTCGTATGCGCGGCCCAACCAGGTCACGCGGTGTGTGACAGCCCCGCCGCTGACCGCGCCAGTCGAACCTCGCGGCCTTCCCTACGAGATCCCTTCGCATCACCGGACACCGGCGAATTCGCCGCCGGCTGACGCCGATCAAAGATACCTCTGAGAGCCTCAAGTTTCACGAAAGCCCGCCGATAAGCCGCCTGGACAAGGAAGCATCCGTATGGAGAGGATCATCGGCACGGCTGGTCGCGAGGTACGTTGGAGAATTCGCCCGCGCGGCTGGCGCCTGGGCGGCGGCCGGCACGCCGTCACGACCGCCGCGCCCTTCAGGCTGCCCGGCTGGGCGGCGGGGCTGGCATGGCTCGTCACGCTGGCAGCAGTCTCGGTGATCGCCTCGGTCAGGCTCGACCTCGTGGCGCAGCTCTGCCTGTCGTTCGCGGTGGTTGCCACGATGATCGCGCTGCGCCGCGTGCGCAGGTTTGAAGGCGTGCGCCTGTTCTTCCTCTTGTGCTCGGGCTTTCTCACGTTTCGCTACCTGTATTGGCGAACGACTTCGACGCTCGACTATTACGGTTTCTTCGACTTCATCTTCGCGTTGTTGCTGTATTTCGCGGAAATCTACGGGATCGTCGTGGCGTCGGTCGGCCTGTTCGTGAACAGCCGGCCCCTTCATCGCGCGGCGGCGCCGCTCGTGACCGACGCGGGGCCGGTGCCCAGCGTCGATGTGTTCATCCCGACCTACAACGAATCGCCCGAACTGCTGGAGGTTACGCTGCGAGCGGCGCTCGACATGCGCTATCCGCGCGGCCGGCTGAAAGTCTATCTGCTCGACGACGGGGGCACCCAGCAGAAGCTCGCACAGGCCGACGAAGCGAAGGCCGCCGAGGCACGCGAACGCGCACAGGCGCTGCGCGAGATGACGGCACGCCATGGCGCCATCTATTTGACGAGGGCGAAGAACGAACACGCGAAGGCGGGCAATATCAACGCCGCGCTGGCTCAAACGAGCGGCGACCTCATGGTGATCTTCGACGCTGACCATGTGCCGACCGCCGATTTCCTCGAGAAGACGGTCGGCTTCTTTCAGCGCGACGAGCGGGTGTGCCTCGTGCAGACGCCGCACTTCTTCATCAATCCCGATCCGCTCGAGAAGAACCTCGGCATGTTCGGCAAGATGCCGTCCGAAAGCGAGATGTTCTACTCGGTCATCCAGCCGGGGCTCGACTTCTGGAATGCGTCGTTCTTTTGCGGGTCGGCTGCCGTGCTGCGGCGCCGCTGCGTGATGGAGATCGGCGGGATCACGGGCCAATCCATCACGGAAGATGCGGAAACGGCGCTGACGCTGCACTCGCGCGGCTATCACAGCGTGTACCTGAACGAGCCGCTGATCTCCGGGTTGCAGCCCGAGACGTTCGCCAGCTTCGTCCTGCAGCGGGTGCGGTGGGCACAAGGGATGATCCAGCTGCTGCTCTTGAGCAACCCGTTGGGCATGAAGGGACTGACGGTGCCGCAGCGCCTCTGCTACTTCTCCAACGCGTTCTTCTGGTTCTTCTGCTACGCGCGCATCGTGTTCCTGTTTGCGCCGGGGATGTATCTCCTGTTCGGCCTGCAGTTCTACCACGCGACGATTCCTCAGTTTTTCGCTTACGGCCTGCCCCAGGTGGTGGGAGCGATTCTCACCACCGATTATCTGTTCGGGCGGCACCGGTGGACGCTCATTTCAGAGGTCTATGAACTGCTGCTCTCGCTGTTCTCGCTGCGCGGCGTCGTCTCCGTCCTGAAGAATCCGCGTGCGCCGACCTTCAAGGTCACGCCCAAGGGCGAGCAAATGGACGAGGACGCCATCTCCGAGCTCTCGGGGCCGTTCTACGCCGTCTACCTTTACGTGCTGATCGCCGCGGTCGTCGGGATCTGGAAGCTGCTGCACGACGCGCCGCACGCGGACGTCATCATGGCATCGCTCGGCTGGAGCGTGCTGAATCTCGTGCTGTTGAACGCCTGCGTCGGCGTGCTCTATGAACGCAAGCAGCGGCGGGCCACGCCGCGCATCCCGACCAACATCGAGGCAACGCTGCATCTCGACGACGCCGGGCCCGAAGGGGCGCCGGCGCGCGCGCTCGCATGCCGCATCGTCGACATGTCGGCCGGCGGCGCGAAGCTCGTGATTGCGCGTGGCGCGTACTCGGGCACCCTGCCCCAGTCACACGCGACGCTCGAAGTCTTCAACGCCGCGCTCAACCGCACGAGCCGTGTCGCCGTGGCGCTGCGCGCGTCGTTCAGCACGCCCGACGGGGATCTGGCGGTCGGCGCGCAATTCAGCGATCACAGTGTCGCGGGACGGTCGGAGCAAGTCGCGCTCGTGTTCGGCGATAGCGGACGCTGGCGCGTATTCCGCGAAAGCCGCAACCGACGCATCGGCATCCTGCGCAGCCTCGCCACGGTCATCAGCCTCGGCACCATCCACGCTTTACATCATTACCGCGTCTTTTTCGCCAGCATGGGCACCTATGCCGTCCGGCCGCTCCTCGCCCGCACGCGTACCCTGCGTTCCCTTCTCTCGTCGCGCCAATAACCCGATGAAATTTCCGCTTTACCCGCGCGTGATCGCGTATTCGTGTGTGCTCGCCGCGATCTGTGGCGCTTTAACCGGCCACGCGGCAGTTGCCGCGCAAGCGGCATCGCCGGCCTCCCCGGCATCGGCGCCGGTCGCGGCTGCCTCCGCGGCGGCGGCGCCCGTGTCGCTCGCCACGCTGGCAAACCTGTCGGGGCCGCTGCGACTGGCGGGCGAATCGGCCTCGCGCGCGCTCTCGCTGCCCGTGTCGGCGAGCGAGACAGTGCGCTCGGCGACTCTGCATCTGGTCGCGACCAATTCGGTGTCCTTGCTGACTGCGCGATCGGCGCTCGCCGTGCGCGTGAACGACCGCACGATCGCGCAAATGCAGCTGTCGCCGCACCAGCCGGAACTCACGGCCGATATCCGCGTACCGGTGGACTTGCTGCACCCGGGATACAACACATTGGCTTTCGCCGTTGCCGAGCACGCGACGGAGAACTGCGAGGATCCGAACGCGCCCGAACTCTGGACCGAGATCGACACGAACGCGTCGACGCTGCAGATGCAGACGGAACTCAAGCCGCTCACGCCGACATTGGCGGATCTCGACGACCTGATCGACCCCAAGCAGGCGCTCCCGCGCTCGATCGCCATCGTCCCGGCAACTCATGCACGCAACGATCTTCAGCTCGGCAGCGGCGCACTGCTCGCCGAGGGCGTGGCGCTGCGCCTGCGCTATCTGGCACCGGACCTGCGCGTGCAGGACGCGCGCCCCGGCGCGGGCGGCGGCGCGGTCGCCGGCCTCGCGCTGGCGCCGCTGTCCGGTTCCGACGTGTTGCTGTTCGGCACGCGCGACGCGCTGCGCCCCTATCTGGACCCTCGCATCGCGTCGCACATCGACGGCGCGTTTCTCGGCATCTACCCCAAGCCCGACGACCCGCGCCGATTCGTGCTCGTCGTGAGCGGCCGGGACGACGCCCAGGTGGCGCTCGCGGCGCGCGCGTTCGCCCACCGCGAACTGCCGCTGCCCAAGCGCAATGAGATGGCGGTCGGCGCGCTCAACGAAGCGACGCTCGCCCGCTATGCGGCAAAGCACGTGCTATCGGGGACCGGCGCCCACGCGTTCAAGGACCTCGGCTTCACCACGCGAACGCTGGGCCCCGCCGACCACGCCGACCTCGACCTGATGCTGCCCGCGGACATCTACGCGCCCGAAGACGCCGAGGTGATCCTCGACCTGAACTTCACCGAAGGCGCGAGGATGCGCCAGGATTCGGTGCTGAACGTCTACCTGAATAACCGCTTCGAGCAGGTCATCGCACTCGATCAGCAACAGGGAGCGGTGCTGCGGCACTATCGCGTCGCCATTCCGCTGCGCAGCTTCCAGCCGGGACCGAACGTGCTGTCGCTGCGGCCTGTCCTCGTGCCGCTCGTTTCCGACCATTGCGCGCTGCGCGAGCTGCGCAACCTCCTGATCACGGTGTTCGACGACTCTTCGCTCAGGCTGCCGCCCGCCTCGCACTTCACGACGCTGCCCGATCTCAAGCGCTTTGCGCAAAGCGAGTTTCCTTACACCGTGCATCCGGATGGGGCGGACCTGGCGCTGCGGGTCGCGGCGCGCGACAACGATACGTTGAGGGCCGCCTGGTCCCTGATGGCGAAGATCGCCCAAAAGCAGGAATGGCCGCTCACGTCCGCCCAGGTCACAGCGGGCAGCGTGGCGCCCGGAAGGCACACCCTGCTCGTCGGCGCGGTCGGCGCGCTGTCGCAGGCCGACTGGGAAGGGGCGCCCTGGCAGCCGGGCCGGATCGAGACCATCGCGTATGACCCGGCCGTGGATTCGCCGGGCAGCGAGCCTCGGCACGAAGGGCTGTTGCAGTCGCTGCGCGCTCGCTTCGGCGACGCGGGACAGCCGGCGGCAACCTCGTCGGAGTCGATGCTGAGCGCCGACACCGCGTTGTCGCGCCAGTTGCTGGTCATGCAATTTCGCGGCGATGCGCGCAAGACGGTCACGCTGCTGACCGCCGCGAACGCCGCCGAACTCGCCGAGGGGGTAAGTCGGCTCGTCGAGCCGAACTATTGGGAGAACCTTGCCGGCGACGTGGCCCTGATGAATTTCGACAGCCCCGGCCTCTGGGCGGCACGAAGCGGTGCGAGCTATGCCTACGGCGAGTTGAGCGCCTACGATCGTCTGGGCTTCGAGCTGTCCAACCATCCGTGGCTCGGCTATGCGGGGTTGGCCGGCCTGCTCGCGTTACTGGCCGCGCTCACGGTTGTCTTGCTCCGCCGTTACCACCGGAAGCACCATGCCGCCTCGAAGGACTAAGTCGCGGATGGGTCCGGGGGGAGGCAGGCGGTGGTGCGCGGTGTGGCTTTGCGGGGCGCTCTCCGGTTTCGCGCACGCGGCGCAGGACAACGTGCTCGACGTCGAGCAGACCGGGACGCAAGGGGTGGCCACGCATTGGGGCACGTCCCCGGATGCACGGCGATCGGCGCAGCCGCGGGTGACGAACGCGCAATCACGCGCGGGCGACGCTCGCGTCGAGCAGGCCGAGCAACAGGGGCTGATCGCGCCGGTGGTGCCGCCGGATCTTGCGCTGCCCGCGCGCAACGCGAAGGCGGCCGTGTACGTGCCCAGCGCGCCGGATGAGCGGCCGTTGTGGAACTTGCTGAAGGCGAACGAGCTGACGGCCTACGATGCGCAGGTGGCCCGGCTGACCCGGGAATATCCGTCCTGGACGCCTGCGCAGGCGCTCGCCCACGAACGCGAGCGCAGACAGCGCGAGGAGGCGTTCAAGGTGGCGCTCGGGGGCGGCCCTCAGGCGTTGCGCGCCCTGCTGTCGCGCGCCCCGGAGGAATTTGGATGTGACCACATCGAGCACGTCTGGCAGGCCGCCGACGCCTTTTCGCAAGCCGGGGACGCGGACGCGGTCTTCGCGCTGTACCGGGCGGTCGTTCCGACGTGCGCCCCGGCCGCCAACCGCATGGCGACGCTTTACCGCGCCGTGCATCAGCTGAGCGAGGCGCAGGTCGACGCGCTGATCGATGCCGAGGCGAATGAGGGCCATCGTTCGCCAGAGGAAAACATCGCATTCGAGCGGCTGCGCTACGAGCGGGCAGTGAGCGCGCTGGCGGCGTTGCCGCCCGGCGATCCCGCTGCGGCAGCGCAGTTGGCCGTGCTTGCGCCAGCCATTCGCGCGAGGCGCGATGGCGAGGCCGCGACGCTGGCGGGCTGGATCGCATTCGCCCATCAGGATCTCGATGCCGCCGCGGACTGGTTCGACACGGCACTATCGATTACGCCGCAAGCCGCTGACGCGAGCATCGGACTGGCACAGGTGCGCGTCTCCCAGCGCGATTGGGATGCGGCGGACGCCCTGCTCATGCCGCGCGCGGTCGCGAAGGACGCTCGCGCGCGCAATCTGCGCGGGCAGATCGCGCTGGCACGCGCCGACGACGCTTATCGCGCGCATCGCTACGCGCAGAGCCTGCTTCAACTGGACGAGGCAGAGGCGCTCGGCATGCCCCAGGCACAAACCGCTGCGCTGCGCGGCTGGAACCTGTATGCGCTCAAGAAGTATGCGCAAGCCGAGCAGGTCTTTCGTGAACGCTACGAGGCGAGCCATGATGAGGACAGCGCGGAGGGGCTCGCGCTGACGCGCTGGGCCGCGGGCCGGCACGTAGCGAACGCCAGGCCGGACGCCGGTCCGCTCGGTGCTTATGAACACGCACTCGAGGCACAGCGTCTTTACTACGAGAAGTCCTTCGTCGCCGCACACGCCAGGCTGCATGAGGCCCTGGCCGATTCGACCGAGCCGGCACGCATCCTGCGATACGTGCCTGCCGATCTCACCGGTGTGAATTCGGCATCCGTCGCTGCGGGCGTGGACGCCTCCGACCAGGCGGGCACGGCCGGCCAAAGCAAGCTCAGCGTCGTCGCGCCCGCCGTACGAGGGGAATGGTTCGATGGCACGCGAGCGTACAACTTGCGGTATCGGCAACTGTTCCTGGATGCGGGACACGGGCAGCTGAACGGCGTGGGGATGGTGGGGGGCCATGCAACCGCAGAAGAATTCCAGGCGATGGTGTCGGACACCGCACGTTTGAACGGCGCACGAACCATCGATTGGCGCTTGTCGATGGGGGCGGTGCAAGGTGGCGTCGCCGGATTCTCGGCGAACGGGCAGGCGAGCGTCGGGCAGCAGGCACATTGGGGTGGATGGACGGTGTACGCGGGGTATGCGCCGGTACGAGATTCGTTGCTGTCCTGGCGCGGCATGGAGGTCGCGGGCGCCAGGTGGGGAGCGGTCAACCGCGCGGCGAGCGGCGGCCGGGTGCGCTGGCAGGTAGCGCCTCGCTGGAGCATGAGTGCCGCAACCGAAGCACAGTGGCTGACAGGCATGCACGTGGCGGACAACGCAGGCGTTTCGACCGACCTGTCGGCGAGCTATGACCTGAAGCTGCGCGGCTTCGACTATTTCAGTGTCGGTCCGGCATTGCACTATCTCGCGTATCGCCGCAATGAAAACTTCTACTCCCCGGGACAAGGCGGCTATTACAGCCCGCAATCGTCGGAGAGCGCGGGACTCGCGCTCCAGCTGCTGTCCGCCGAAGGGCAGTCCTGGCAATGGCAGGGCAATCTGGAGACGGGGTGGAACTACGCTCGTCAGGATAGCGAAGCATGCTCCGCGAGCTGCATCGGCAGCCACGACCGCGGCCCTTACGTGCACGGGCAAGCGTCGGCTGTCATGAAGCTGGCGCCCCATTGGCAGATGGGGGGCCTCGTCGACGTCAACGTGACGCCGGGGCGCGACAGGCAGGTGGCAGCGCTCGCGTTCGTCCGCTATTTCATCGAGCCGCGCGCGGCCGTGTTCAGCCGGGATCTGCCGCGCAATGCGCGCGATGCCTACCTGCAACTCGACGACGACCATCACTAGATGATCGAGCCAATGCGGCCCGAGCGAAGCTTTCAAGCCGCCCGGGCCGCATGCCGGGAACTACCCCGCCCGCCTCTGGCGCCGGTGCAGCCGCGCCCGCCGGGCCAGCATGTTCATGCCTTCGACGAAGGCCGAGAACGCCATCGCCGCATAGATGTAGCCCTTCGGAACATGCGAGCCGAAGCCCTCCGCGATCAGCGTCATGCCGATCACCAGCAGGAAGCTGAGCGCGAGCATGACGATGGTGGGGTTTTGTTCGATGAATCTCGATAGCGGGGCCGCCGCGACCAGCATTGCGGCAACCGCCACGATCACGGCAATGTACATGATCGCCACATGACTGGTCATGCCCACGGCGGTGACGATGCTATCGATGGAGAACACGAGATCGAGCATCAGGATCTGGGCGATCGCGGCCCGAGGCGTCAGCATGGTGTGCGCGGCCGACACTGTCTCGTCCGCGAGTTCGTGCACATCGCCCGTGACGTTGTGGTGAATCTCCGTCGTCGCCTTCCACACGAGAAAGAGCCCACCGCTCAGCAGAACGAGATCACGCCACGAAAACGCATGGCCGAAGAGCGAAAGCGCGGGCTCCGTCAAGCGCGTGATCCACGCCACCGTGCCGAGCAAGGCAAGGCGCAACACGAGGGCGAGCGCGATGCCGATCCGCTGCGCCTTATAGCGATGCGTTGGCGGCAGTTTGTTGGTGACGATGGAAATGAACACGAGGTTGTCGATACCGAGCACCACTTCCATGGTGACGAGTGTCACCAGTGCGGCCCATGCGGCCGGGTCTGTGGCGAGAGCAAGAAGATTGTCCATGTTCACCATTGCCTCAATGATCGAACCTCAATGATCGAACCTCAGTGATCGAACCTCAGTGATCGAACCAGCGATATTGAACCGCGACCGTGACGATCTGATAGTTGCCTGCGGCACGGGTAACGAAGCCGCGCGACCAGGCGAGCTTCGCAGACCAGCCGTGGCCCAGCGGGACCGCGAGCGTCACGCCCCCGCGCGCATTGGCCTGGCCGGTGCCGGCCGGCCCGTCATTCACGCTGGTGGCGCCCCCCTGGGCATAGCCGGCATCGACGGCGAGCCAGAACCCCGGCCGAAAAGTGTAGCCGCCATGCAACTGTGTGACGATGAGCGGGGCCTGGTGTCTGATATGACCGTTGAAAAAGTCTCCGTTGTTCGTGAAGAACCATGCGCCGGCCGAAACCTCGAAAAACCAGTCTCCCCACGGTTGCGACAAGCCGATCTCCGGCTTGAACGCCCAACGGTTATTGCCGATGTTCACGAGATGCGACGGGACGTATTGGCCCGTCGGCGCCTGCACGGTCAGGCTCGCGCCGAGCGAAGTGACGGGTTTCGCCTGTGCGAACGCCTCCGGGGAAAGCGCGGGATTGCCGATCAGGTTCAGCGCGAAACGCAGTGTCGTGTCGCCGATGCCTGCGCGATGAATCTCCGTGGGCGCGCCAATGACGAGCCCGCTCATATTGCCGCTCATGAAGGGCTGCGCGAAGCCTATCGATGCCGTGCGGTTTGCGAGTGCGAACGTGCGCACGTAGCCGATCACGTAGGTACCGATTCGCGCGCTCACGCCCGATATCGGCAAGGACGGGTCGGTGAGCACGTCGCCGCTCACATGCGCGTAACCTGCGATGACGAAGTTCGTGCCAACGGGCGAAGCGGAATACGTCCGCGGCTCCAGCTCTTGCGCGTGCAGGGCATTTGCCCGCCAGAGCAAGACAGCGACGCAGAACCAGACACAACGCCAGTGAGCCGTTCGTCTGCTCATCGCGGTTCGATCCGATACGCCGGCTGATGCCCGGCACATGGGCGCGCCTGGACGGCGCGCCCGCAAGGTCACACGACAGCGTAGCAGCGTCCCGTTCAGAGCTGACCAGGTCTTTGGTCGGACTGCCAATGATCGGTCTCGCCCGCGCTCTTTCGACGAAGCGTTCCTTTCGATTTCGAGTCCTGTTCAATCCCCTTCCGGCATCTTCGACGAATGGTGGCTGGTGATCAGCCAGGTGTGCCCATTCCAGCCATAGGTGAACGTATAGCGCGCCTTGACCACGGTGCCGTCGGCGTACTTGAACGAGTACAGTCCCGCGTCTATGGCCGTGTTGCATTCGATCATGACAAAGCGGAAGTCGATCGTGCCGACGGGTTTGTGTTCAAGGAAATGCTTGAAATAGTCCTCCTTTTCCTCGACGCTCAAACGCGGCTTGTTCGATACGGTCGGCAGCAAGATCGAGCGCCGCGCATAGTTCGCGACGACCTTCGCCGGGTCGCCGGTTTTCAGCGAATCGTTCCAGCGATCGAACAGTGAGGCGATCTGCTTCTCCGTGGCGGGATGGCAGGCTTCGGTCTTCGCGTATGCCCCATGAAAGGCAACACCGAGCACGACAGCAACCGCGCACGGCCTCGACAGGCAGCTATTCATGATTGACCTCGATGAAAACCGAACGGCCCGCATGGCATGCGAGCGTCACTCGCGATCGCGATCGGGCACCTTGCTCCAGCCCGGCCCGGGGTCGAACGATTTCATGGCCTGCGCTTTCGCTGCACTGTCCGGCCCGAGATCGCGCTCATAAACCTGACCCGAATGGCTCACCATGAACGTCTTGATGCCCGTGTCGCCGTACTTGACCGGCCAGCCGATCACCGCGAAGCCGCCAAAGAGCTTGCCCTTCACGACGTAGTCGTAGGCGCCGCCGGGCGCGTTGGGTCCCTGTGACTCCAGCAGCTTGAAGCGGTACCCGTAATAACCGGCGTTCTGTGCATTGCGCGAACTCGCATCGACGAAGGCCGCGCCGAGCGGGCTCGCCGTCTCGTCGGGCCCGCTTGGCCAGTACAGGCCGTCTTGCTTGCCGGGCGAACTCACCAGCTTCGAGGCGTAGGCGAGCACGCCGGCACCGTCGTGATTGGTCTGCGCGTATTCGCGCTGCGCGTCGAAGATCGCGAGCATCGCCTGGATGACGGCCAGCTCGTTGCGGCCGATGCGCCGCAAGCGTATTTCCCGGGCGCCAGCCCGCGTATCGAAGTGCCATCCCTGCTCGCTCTTGACGAGCGGAACCGGGAACGTCCAGCCATCGTCGCCCACGACGATGTGCGCACGCCCGGGCTCGCCTGGCTCGACGGCATGGGACTTTGCCCACTCGGCGATGAACGTATCCCGCACCGGGGCGCCGAAGGGTGGGATCAGCTCCCGAAAGTCGTTGCCGAAGATCGTGCGCAACGCGTCCTCGCGGTCCTTGACGACGGCGTCGCCGAACGCGTTCATCGCAGCCTCGGGCGAGCTGAAGTTCTTCTGCGCGTGCGCGAGCGGCACCGTCGCGACCGACAGCGCGACGACCGCCGCGACGTTCGCGAACATCAGCGTGAGCCACTTTTGCATGTCTCGTGGACGAATGTTCATGGTTCGCTCCCTAGCGCCTGCCACCGCGTCCACCGCCGCCGCGCATGCCGCCTCCGCCCGCGGACCGGTTAAAGCCCGAGCCCTGCATGCTTCGGCTGCCCCGATCGAAATTGCGCTGCGAGGCGCTGCCGCTACCCCCGACGCCCGAGAACGCGCCGTCGCGCCCGCCGCCCCCACCGTATCCGCCGCCATAGCTCGCGCGATTGCCGCTATTGACGCGGTTCGCATCGCCGATGGAACTGCGACTGCCCATGCCGCCCGCGGATCGGTCCGCCACCGACGCGCGATTGCCTGCGCCGCTCACGTCCATGTTCCCAGCCCGGTTGCCCGCTCCCGGCCGGTCGGCCGTGGCCATGCGGTTGCCCGCCTCGGCCGTGCGCCCGCGATACTGGGACCGCCTGTCGGCCCCGGGTGCGCCGGCGAACTTGTCGCGCGTGGCGTTGTCGCGGTAGGCGACGCCCTGTCGATGGCCTGCATCGTGTTGCCAGCGGCCGCCGCCCCGCTCTCCGTTCTTGAGCTTCGAACTGTCGAAGTTGCGGTCGACGTTCCTGGCCCTGTCCGAGTTGATGTTGACGTCGTCTCCGCCCCAGCACGAATTGCAGTCCGCGAAGATCGCTCCGGCAGCAAGCAGGCCGACGCCGAAGGCGAGCCCCGCGCCCGGATAGTAGCCGGGGTAGTAGGCGGGATACGGCGGCCAGTAATAAGGCGGATAGGCCGGATAACCCCAACCGCCATACACCACGGTCGGGTCGTAGGCGGGCACATAGATCACCTGCGGATTGGCGGGCTCGATCTTCACGATGGTCTGCCCGCCGCCAGCGGGTGCCTGTTCGACGACCACGTTCTGCTGCTCGTTCGACTTCAGGTTGCCCGACTCCTGCGCCCGCGCCCGCAGCCTCTGCACCGCGGCGAACACGTCCTTTTGCTGGGCGAGGAACGCGTCGCCGAGCTTCTGTGTCCAGTCCAGCTTGTCGTACATCGGCTCCAGCACCTGGGGGAACGCCACCAGCGACTTCACGCTCGTGTCCCAGGTCTGATCCTGAACGGCCTGCACGGCGGCATCGCCCTTCATGTCCGGGTGCGCCTTCACCCAGCGCGCCGCATAGACGACTTCGAGCGGGTACGTGGACGCCATCAGAACCTGGGCCAGAACCGAGTCGGGATAGAGCGCGATCGGCGCGACCAGCGCCTCGATCTGCTCCGGCTTGTAGGGAGCCGGGCCATCAGGACTACTATCGGCAAAGACAGGCGCCGCCACCAGCATGGTGACCCACACGAGCGCGGACTTCATCCATCGTTGTTTCCAGTTGGTCATGTCCCCTCCGTGCGGCGGATATCGACGCGCGCAACGATGTCCCCCTCCAGCGGCGAAGCACGCCGCATGGGCCGTAGCGCGGCCCGCACCGCCTACCCGCCCAGCGCAATGATCGCCATCGTCAGCAGAACGCCGAGCGCGATCATGGCAAAGCCCGCCTTCATCGCCCCTGCCCCCGTGTAGCGCCCCAGCGCGCAGCCCGCGACGAAAAGTATTGCCAGGGTCAGCACGCGCGAGGCGATGAGTGCCGTCGTCACATCCTTGATGACCAGAAACGGCAGCGCGACCGGGAAGGTTCCCAGAACGACCAGCAAAAAGATGCCCAGCGCGCCGACGAAGTCATCGCGTCCAAGATTGGCTCGCGGCGGCAGCGTCGCGGCGGTCGCGAGACGTGCGCGGATCCGCTCGAGATCGGCGTCTTCGACGAGCGGCTCGAGCTTCTCGGGCAAGGCGTCGCGCAAGGCCCGCACGGCGGCCGCCTGGTCCTGCTCGCGCTTCACGGTCTGCGCGAGTTTCAGACGCTGCCCCCGATCGGCGAGCGTGCGCACGAGATACATCACGGCGTCGGCAAGGCCCCATGCGAGATTGCATCCGAGCGCGGCGAAGAACATCTTGTACCCTTCGTCGACGCCCGCGGTGACTGCCTTGACGGCGCCGACGAACGTCAGTGCCATGAAGAGCCCAAAACACAGCTCGCAGACGCGATCGACAGTATTGAGAATCGGCGTGCGCTGTTCGGGTTCGGCGTGTCCGGCTGGTGTGAGAGTGCTCATATGGCCTCGACTCAGGATAGACAAGGCAGACCTTGCTCGACATACCCGCGTGGAGCGCCGGTACGAACAGACATCGAAGGCCGGCAGCTCACATCGTTCGCGACGACTTCGGATGCGGCGCGCCGCGTCACTCGCGGCGCGCGATGGCATCCATGGCGCGGAGCACCACCGGATCCGCTTTCGGCCAGCAGGAAGCGGCGCTGGCCGCGACACTGGCGTCACCGTCCATGCCCAGCGCGAATATGCGCGCCGGGCGACCACCCGCGGAACGCGGCGTGCGTCGCGCGATGCGCACCTCGTGATTCGCCAGCAATTCCCGCAACGCCCGCTGCACCTCGCGCTGCCCGGCGCCCAGTTCCTGCGCCATCTGCGGCGCCGTCAGCTCCCGGTCGCCGGACAGCAGCGCAGCAATCGCCCCGGCAAGTCCCTGCGACTGGCTGTGCTCCGCCGGGATGCTGCGTCGCCTTTGCCTGCGAGTGTCCATCGGGCGAGGCGGCACCCGCTTCGCCCGGACCGCCAGATGCGCTTTGACGCCTTCGCGGTTGCCATTTCCCTCGGGCGTGGCACTGGCACGCGATCCGCTAGTACGAGCCGTTCGGCAGCGCTGGTCGATATCGATCCGGCAGAATGGGCTTGCAAAGATCTCGTGCAGATGCGCGTCGTGAAATCGTGAACACAGCGCACGCCTGATGGCTTCCCAGTCGTCGAAGATTCCGCTGTCCGCAAGCTCGAAGGCCCGCCGGCGGATGATCTCCCGACATTCCGTTGAATCGATACCGTCGCTCTCTTTCATCTCGCTTTCCCATGACTGCGTCCCCCCGCCCCCGCGGGGCATTCGGGGCAATGTGACGTGGCATACGCGCGGTGCGCGATATGGCCGGCGAGCGTCCCCGGCAACGCGACGAGTCGCGTGACACCGTGACCGCCTGCACGGCGCGATTTCAGGGATCAGGTTAAGCATGCGGAGCCAAAGGCGATATCGGACTTTCGTCCGATACATCGCCGCTGCCGTTTCGATAGTGGTTTGCAGTAGTGACCCGTTGCGCTTTGTCTATGCTTACGTTGATCGACAACAGCTCGGTCTGTTGCGCAGCAATCAAGTCGGCCGGACTGATGAAGGCTATTTGTAAGACTCGATGTCCCCAGGGTAGGTACTTATCGCAACGGCCGACGCTCTGTTCCATTGCCGCCACGAGCAACCTCAAGCACCGCTTGCCCTCTCGGTCGCCCAAGGTACCGGACCTTCGTCAGATGGTTGCGAGTTCAACGACCTGTGCCGAGGCCTTTGCCCGCGGCGCTTCGCGCCGCCATCACGGACGAAGCTCAGGCGTATCGAGACCACTGGCGACAAGCATGCGTACCAGCTCGGCGAGCGAAGCCGCTTTCATCTTCTCCCTCACCCGTCCCCGGTGAATCTCGACGGTTTTCTCCGCTGTACCAAGCTCATCGGCGACGAACTTGTTCATCCGCCCCGTCGCCACGAGCGCCATCACCTCACGCTCGCGCGGTGTCGGCCTGTCGATGCGCCGCTGAACCGTTCGCGCTGCCCGAACAGACGTTGCGCAAGCGCGACCGCTGCCCGGGCCGTGGCGCCGATCAGCACGGTGGCCTCAGGGTTCGATGTGTTCCGGCGCTGGATTCCGGCTTCCGGGGGTACCATAATCAGTTCAATGACTGGGTAACAAGCGCTGGGCAAAAGGGCCGCCTGGGGACGCCATTTTGGTTCCCGTGGCGTCATTGAGCGCGGGCTTTCCGCGCGCCGGCGACATCACTCCGCCAGAGCCGTGGCTCGCGCGCTGGCGCACTGGTGCCGATGAGGTTGACGCACGCGGCTGGCATGCTCGTGCTGCCTGTTCGGCATGCCGCAGACAACGAGCCACGCTGACTATCGTCGTGTAGGGGATCGTTGCCATGCGTTTCGGCTCCCTGGCTCATCTCGTTGCGGGTCTCCTTTGCGCGTTTGCCCTGGGCGGGGCGATTGCGACCGTCAACCCGCCCGCGCCGGCGTCTGTGCGTCCTCCTGCGACGAGGCAACTGAGCCTGAGCAACAAACCCTGGCGGGGCGACTTCGACGGCATGCTGGAGCGCCGCTGGATCCGGGTGCTGGTGCCCTACAGCCGCACGCTCTATTTCGTCGACAAAGGCCAGGAGCGTGGCCTGACGGCCGAGCTCGTACGCGATTTCGAGCGCTATGTGAACGATACCTACGCCGACCGTCTCGGCAAGCGCCCGCTCACCGTGGTCCTGATCCCCACCACACGCGACCGGCTGCTGCCGGACCTCAATGCTGGCCTGGGCGACATCGCGGCGGGAAATCTCACGGTGACCGATGAGCGGCTGAAGCTGGTCGACTTCGTGGCCCAGATCGAGGGTAACGACGTGCGGGAGGTGGTGGTGACGGGGCCCAAGTCCCCGGTGCTCGCCACGGTGGATGACCTTGCCGGCAAGACGGTGCACGTGCGCCGCTCGTCGAGCTATTACGAGAGCCTGAGCGCACTTGACAGACAATTCCGCGCAAACCGCAAGCCGCCGATCAAGCTGGTGCTGCTGCCCGATGCACTAGAAGACGAGGATGCGCTCGAAATGCTCAACGCAGGCCTGCTGCAGATCCTCGTTGTCGATAACTGGAAGGCCGATATGTGGGCGCAGGTTCTGCCGAACATCACGGTACACGACGATCTTGCCGTGCGAAGCGAAGGTAAAACCGGCTGGGCGATCCGCAGGAACAGCCCACAGTTGCGGGACGCCATCAGCGGTTTCGACAAGAACTATGTCGATCTTCGCAGCGTTGCCGAGTACCGTCTCGAACAGTACATGCGCCGCTTCAGGCAGATCTCCAACAGCGCCAGGGCGGCCGGGTTGAAGCGCTTTGAACAGACCCTGGCGATTTTCCGGCAGTACGGTAACCAGTACAGGTTCGATCCGCTGATGCTCGCTGCACAGGGGTTCCAGGAGTCGAGGCTCGACCAGCGTGCACGAAGCCCCGCCGGCGCGATCGGCATCATGCAGATCACGCCCGCGACGGGCAAGCAGATGGACGTAGGCAATATCAGGGTGACGGAGTCGAACATTCACGCCGGCGCAAAATACATGGATCATTTAATGACCCGCTATTTTCCCGACGCCCATTTCAGCGAGGATGACCGGTCACTGTTCGCCTTCGCGAGCTACAACGCGGGCCCGGCCAACATCGCCAGAATGCGCAAGGAGGCGGCAAAGCGGGGGCTTGATCCCAACAAGTGGTTCAACAACGTGGAGATCGTCGTCGGTGAAAAGATCGGCATGGAGACGACCACATACGTTCGCAACATCTACAAGTATTACACCTCGTACCGCCTGATCACCCAGGCCGAGGCGAGCCGATCGAGGGCGATGGCGAAGGCGCGGCAGTAAGACGAGCGGCTCCCGGTTACTGCGTCAAAGTCCATGTTCGTCAGTTCCCCTCTCACTCGGCTACTGTTGGATTCAAAAATGCGACCCTTGCGGTTCGCGCCCGCTAACTGATTTTGTGGTGGGTGACCACGCCATTCAGCCTGAGAAAGTGTTCTTCACGTCGTCCCCTCAACATGGCCAGGTCCGTTCGCAAGACCGTTCGCACTTCGTCGAGCCACGGCACCAGGAAGTCTTCAGCGCCGCCCTCCATCTCCGCAAGGCGGTCCACGCGGGCCCTGATCTCGGCATCGAGATTCAGCATGGCCACCAGCAGGTCCTCGCTACGTTGCCGCATCGTCTTCGCTCCATGTCATCATCTGGTTTTTCACTTTCGCATGATTCGTGAAGCAATCCAGCTCAAGTGCGGGGTTCATGTCTCGCTTCTTCACGTGCCGCGCGTGTGTGACACGCGACGCCTTCAAATCCGGCTTTTTTTGCTTTCAGGAGGCCGCAATTCAGCCATTCCGCAGCCGAATCGGTAGCTGTCGTTCGAAAGCAAGTAAGTCACCCATTTTTTTCCGAGACAGTTCAATCCGTTTGTCATTCCGCGCCAAGCGGCACGACAAGCATGGTTCGGGAAGTCGGCACTGCTGACGGTCGGGTCCAGGGTCCGTGTTCGTCCGCGGCACTGCGTTTCGCGCAATTCCCGAGCGCCACCATCGCATGAAAGGCTGCGGAGACCGGGTCCGTCGTGGGCGACGTTCTCGCAGTGCCCGTCGATCGTTGTGTGCGTGGCGTTCGGTCTTTGACGGGAGCCAGGCCACGCTTGAAATGGCGCTCGCCACTTCGGCTGTCGCGGTGTGAAACATGCAGGTCGCCGCTCAACGCTAATGTCCTGAGCGCGTTTGTTAATCGCCGGCCAGCGACACCCGAGGCGGCGGCTAGCTGCGCGACGCTCCGTTGCGCTCCATCCGCCAGCACGCTCAGTAGTCGCGCTTCCAGCGTCCCGACTAACCGTTGCTCTGTCGTCATCTCCCCTCCGTCACTCAAGTTGATAAGTCAACTATAAATGACACTGTAAGGAATTTGTATGCGTCGGTGTGTCGCCAATGCCTGTTTAAATCGGGCTGTCTGAATTGTCGGAGCGACGTGGCGCAAGAATAGCGGGCAGCATGGAGCTTTAAAGCGATGCAGTGCTGCTACGGTCATAGCACTCGTTGTGTCTGGCGCTCATGCAGGCGGATTCGATCACGAGGTCGCCCACGACAACAGCGGTATCTGGAACAGAAATGTTCAGCTTGCGCTGGAACGATTGCGCAGGATACGGCCTCGAGCGTCGTGGCCCCCCACATCATTTCGATGGGTCATAAGCTCGGTCTGGAAATCGTCGCCGAGGGCGTGGAGTCCGGCGCCCAGGCGGAGTGGCTCCGCGAGCGAGGCGTTCAGTACGGACAGGCTGGTATTTCGCGAAGGCAATGACGGCCGATGAACTCGTGATCTGGGTCGTCAAGCATCGCGCGCGGCATGAGGCAGGCAGCCTGCCCACCATGTAGTTGTGCCGATCGTTTGTCTGGTGCAGGCGTTGCTGGCCGCGCGAACGACCGCCAGCCCTGGTGGCTTCAACCGGTCGAAGCGCCAGGGCAGAGGCCGCACGAACGCGCCTGGCCCAATCGCAGGCGCCCGGCGCTCACCGTCACCTCGCGGCCGCAGTCGCACCGGCAAACCCACAGACCGTCGCCGGCGTAGCGATCCGTCGTGAGCTGGCCGAACACCTCGCCGCCCCGCAGCGCAGGCGAACCGGGACGCGACCGCCACACGCGCCGCTGTGCACGGCAGCCGCAATCGCGCGTTTGGCCGCCCTCCACTGCGTCCAGCCCGGCGCTCACGTAATTCCCGCAGCGGCACTTCCAGAGCCACACCCCGGCGCCGCGATACTGGAGCGCCACGAGATCGCCGAAGCTGCGACCCGTGACATCGCGACTCGGCGGGAAGGGCCATTCGGGAGGCAAAGGGGGACGGATACGCTGGTTCACGAAAGTTCGATGGGATTCGGCATGTACATGCAAGTGTAACCGCCGGCTCCCCGCCAAGCGCGCGGCTCATCACGGCGAAACCGGTTGGTTAGCGTTAACGCTGGAAATGATGCACAATCGCCCGTCACAAGAAATCCACTGAAGGGATACGGGAAATGCGTCCTGTGCGGACCTCCATACGTGCGATCAGGGTAGCCGTCGCCGCGCTCTGCGCGATCGCCTCGACGGCTGGTTGCGCGCACAACCAGATGCCGGTTCCACAAGAGGCGGCGGCGCTGGCGCAACCGTTGCCACCGCTGAAAAACGTGATGGCGGCGCACTTCAAGATCGGCGCGGCGATCGAAACCGATTCGATCGACAGTCCCGCCGACGCTGCGCTACTGGCCGCGCAGTTCTCCAGCCTGACAGCGGAGAACAAGATGAAGCCAGGCACGATCGGCGTGGCCGAGGGCAAATACAACTTCGAACCGGCCGACAGGATCGTCGCGTTCGCTCAGGCGCACGGCATCGCGGTGCGCGGCCACACGCTCGTATGGCACTTCCAGAACGCCAACTGGAAGGAGGCGCCGGACTGGTTCTTCGCCGGCAATGCGAACGATCCGCACTACCGCGATATCGTCGCCGCGCGGCTTGAACGCTATGTCACCGACGTCGTCGCGCACTTCCGCGGCAAGGTCTATGCGTGGGACGTCGTCAACGAAGTGATCAGCGACGATCCGCAACACGTCTATCGCGAAGACAGTCCGTGGTACCGCGCACTCGGTAAGGACTACATTGCAATCGCGTTCCGTGCCGCGCGTGCGGCCGACCCGAACGTCAAGCTCTACATCAACGAGTACGGCACCGACGACCCGGGCAAGCGCGCGAAGCTGCTGGCGGTCATACGTGATCTACGCGCGCAGGGCGTGCCGATCGACGGCGTCGGGCATCAGATGCATATCAGCGTCGGCTGGCCGCCGCTGCCGAACATCAAGCAGGCCTTCGACGAAGTCGCCGCGCTCGGACTCGAAAACCAGGTCACGGAACTCGACGTGAGTCTCTATTCCGACCCGGGCGAATGCTGGCACGATCCGAAAGCGTGTCTTCCGGATCTCGGCAATCCGGTCCCGAGCGACATTCTGCGCGCGCAGGCGCAACGCTATCGCGCGCTGTTCGAC
Organism: Paraburkholderia sp. JHI2823; assembly: GCF_038900695.1. NCBI lineage: Bacteria > Pseudomonadati > Pseudomonadota > Betaproteobacteria > Burkholderiales > Burkholderiaceae > Paraburkholderia > Paraburkholderia sp. JHI2823. The sequence continues at coordinate 37,182 of NZ_JAYMRY010000040.1, forward strand.
CTGTTCGAGCAGGAGCCGAGCATCAAGGCCGTTACGCTCTGGGGCTATTCGGACAAGCACACCTGGCTCACGTCGACGCCCGTGCCGCGAACCAATCTGCCACTGCTGTTCGACGCGGATCTGCAGCCGAAACCCGCGCTGCGGGCGATCGTCGACGCCTCGTATCGACCTTGATATGGGTCCAGATGCTTGCCCCTAGGACCTAGGTCCGATTGACCGTGCATCCACACGTGGCAACCTTCGAGAAAGTTGTCCGCCTGCTCACGCAATAGCGTGTGTCGCGCCGCTCGCGCGCGCCCTCCCGGCGCTGATTGGGCGAGAGAACGGGACGCACGCCGCACCTGCACGTACCAGACCAACAGGGGAAACCTGATGCGAGCCTGCCGATATGTGGTGCTTTGCGCCTTGCCCTTCATGATCGTCGGCTGCAACACGCCGCCGATACCGCCGGGCAAGCCGGTCGATATCCCGACTGCGCTCGGGCAGGTTCTCGAGGGTCTGTGCAACTTCAAGAAAGATCAGGCTGGCCGGAAACAGGATCTGGGCTTTGCCGTCGACTCCGTCACGGTGGAGCTCGACCTGACCGTCGACGGCGCGCGGACGCCCGCCGTGGCGGTCGCGCCGGATATCCAGTTCATTCCGACGGTTAGCTATGGGCAAATCATCACGGCGAACAGGGGGAGCAGACTGACCCTCACGTTCAAGAACACCGGCAGCGGCGGTCACGGCGGCTGCGACGTCATGGCACCCGTCAAGTAGCGACTATCCTCGCTCGCCATGGCCTATGGCTCAGTGCGAGCAAGACGGCTCGATCGAGGTCTCCAATGGGTCTGCTTACCTGGTTGTTTGGCTCAAAGACCGGCGCGAACACCGGTTCAGACGACGCGGCTTCCGATCGAAGCGGCAAGCGGGGCGCTAGCGCGCGTCTCGACGCGATGATGGATCGCGCAGTCGCGATGCATCCCCGTCTGCAACTCGCACGGCATTACGAGGAGCGCCTGAGGAGCGCCATGTCCGTTTCCCTCGGCCACATCGACGATTTGATCCGTCTGCTGCCTGCGCCCCACGAGGCCAGCATGGCGGCCTGGGCTCACGATCCGTTGATCCGCACGTTCTTCGCGACGCCCGACGACATACCCAAGGCGTTCAGCCGCTCGGAAGAATTGCAGGCGCATTTCGCGCAGCATCCGGACGCGACGCAAGCCTACGCGACGCTCGGGATGGCGATGTTCGAGCGTCACGTGCTGGGCGTCGCGCTCGAAGGCGACGCCGTGCGCCACGACGTGACCCAGACCACACTGTGTTTCACCGATCATCGCATCCCCATCTGCGGCACGAGCGATGCCGGGCTGCGTGAGGAAATGACGCGCCGGCTGATCGATCAACTCGCGCTAGAAGGGCTGGCCAGACTCGCCGCCGATCGACGCGACCTGGTGGCAAAAGGTCGAGAGCTTCTCGAAGCGCGCGTGAAGTTGCTCGAACGCCAGGGCGTGGGCATGCGCTCCGTGGTCGGAGCGGCACCGGCTGCCGATTCGAAAGAACTGCTGGATTTGCAGGCGCAAATCGAAAAGAACGCAGGCGAACTTGCTGCCCTTCGCGCGCCGACGGAAGTCATCGAGCTCGAACTGGACCGGGTCTGCGACGTGTTCTCCCACCCAGCCGATCATATCTATGTCGAAAAGCGCTGCGTGCGTCTGGATTTGATGAACGTGGTGAGGACCGACGACACGCAGGCGAGCCGCGAAATCGAGTTTCGTGTCGCGCGCGTTCCGGGCGATCCGCCCACCATGCGCGCGTTCACGCTCGTCCGCTTTCCCCGCGCCGAACTTCTGCCCGCCGGATTGCATATCGACGCGGCAACGCGCGCGATTTGAAAGCGTGCAGCAACGCACCGGCGCGCGCCCGGTGCGAATGCCTCGCCCGCCTACGCCATGATGTGAACCCCGCCGTCCACATAGAGCGTCTCACCCGACAATCGCCGGGCATAGGGTGTCGCGAGAAACGCGCAGGTGAAGCCGACGTCCATGATGTCGACGAGTTCGCCGAGCGGCGCGCGTTCCGCCGCTTGCGTGAGCAGCACGTCGAAGTCCTTCAACCCCGATGCGGCGCGCGTTTTCAGGGGCCCCGGCGATACGGCGTGCACACGGATCTGCTGCGGACCCAGCTCGTACGCCAGATAGCGCGTGCACGCCTCCAGCGCCGCCTTGACCGGACCCATCACGTTGTAGTTGGGGACGACCTTGTTCGCGCCGTGATAGCTCATCGCGAACATGGCGCCGCCGTTCTTCATCAGCGGCGCCGCGAGGCGCGCCATGCGCACGAACGAATGGCATGAAATGTCCATGGCCGCAGCGAAGCCCTCGGCCGAACAGTTCAGCAGGCCGCCCTGCAAATCGTGCTTCGGCGCCCACGCGATGGAATGCACGAGCATGTCGAGCTCGCCCCATTCACGCGCAATGCGCTCGAATACCGCCTCCAGCTCGCCGTGTTGCGACACGTTCAGCGGCATGAAAATAGGCGCGTCGAGTTCTTTTGCCAGCGGCGCCACGTGCGGCTTTGCCTTCTCGTCGGCATAGGTGATCGCGAGCTCGGCACCCAGCTCGCGGAACGCCTTGGCGCAGCCATAGGCAATCGAATGTTCGTTGGCGATGCCCGTCACCAGCGCCTTCTTTCCCTTCAGGACCGGATTTTGCGTGCTCAGGTTCATCGGACATTCCCTCGGCAGTCATGCAGATTCACGCGATACCCGCCACGTCGCGCGTGTGGCGGGCGATCATGAGTTCTTCGTTGGTCGGTATGACCCAGACGGCGACCTTGCTCGATGCGGTGCTGATGCAAGGGCCGCCCGATTCGTTCGCACTGCTGTCAATCTCCACGCCGCACCAGCGGGCCTGTTCGCAGGCCCGCCGCCGGATCTCGGCGGAGTGTTCGCCGATACCCGCCGTGAACACCAGCGCGTCGAGCCCTTGCAGCGCGGCGGCGAGCGAACCCAGCTCGCGTCCGATGCGATACGCGTACAGATCGATGGCGAAGGCCGCGCGCGGGTCGTCGCTGGCCAGCAGGGTGCGCATGTCGCCCGAAATGCCCGAAACGCCGAGCAGCCCCGAGTGGCGATACAGCAGGTCCTCGACACCGCGCGTATCCATCTTCAGCGCATCGAGCAGATAGAGGATCACGCCTGGATCGAGGTTGCCGCTGCGGGTGCCCATCGGCAGTCCATCGAGCGCGGTGAAGCCCATCGTGCTCGCGACACTGCGGCCCGCGGCCATCGCGCACAGACTCGCGCCATTGCCGAGGTGCGCGACGACGGTGCGGCCCTTCGCGGCATCGGGCGCCACGTCGGGCAGGGTTCGCGCGATGTATTCATAAGACAGACCGTGGAAGCCATATCGACGCACGCCTTGCTCCGTCAACGCCGCCGGCAGCGCAAAGGTGGAAGCGAGCGCTGGCTGCGTCGCATGAAACGCGGTGTCGAAACACGCCACCTGCGGCATGTCCGGGTCGCGCGCGGCGATGACACGAATCGGCTTCAGGTTGTGGGGCTGGTGCAGCGGCGCGAGCGGGATGAGCTTCTCGAGTTCGTCCAGCACGGCCGGTGTCGCGGCCACGGGCTGCGAGAATGCCTGGCCGCCATGCACCACGCGATGCCCGATGGCTACGACACGGTTGCCCTCGCGGTGGCTGCGCAGGAATTCACCGATGTAAGCAACGGCCTCCTCATGTTCGAGGTGGCCCGCGCCCCAGTCCTTGTCTCCGGTCTGGTGGCCATGTCCATCGAACGCGACGAAACGCGGCGCCGATAGCAGCCCTTCGATCTGCCCGCGCATGATGAGCCCGAGCGTCTCCGACTGCATATCGAATGCGCTGAACTTGATGCTCGATGAACCCGCATTGAGTACGAGAATGACGTCGGCCATCGCTTTACCCCATCACCCGCGCATCGGCTCTGCGCTTTTCCGCGACGAGCGAGGCCACGGCGCAGGAGGCCAGCCGCGTGACGACGGAGTCCGCACGGCTCGTCAGGATGACGGGCACGCGCGCGCCGAGCACGATGCCGGCGGCATCCGCGCCGGCCAGAAACGACAGGCTCTTCGCCAGCATGTTGCCGGCCTCCAGGTCGGGCACCATGAGCACGTTCGCGCGTCCCGCCACCGGCGAATCGATTCCCTTGATGCGAGCGGCTTCGGGATCGATGGCATTGTCGAGCGCGAGCGGACCGTCGACGAGCGCGCCGGTTATCTGGCCGCGGTCCACCATCTTGCACAGCGCGGCGGCTTCGATCGTCGATGGCACCTTGGGATTGACCGTCTCCATCGCCGAGAGCAGCGCGACCCGCACTTCGGGAAAGCGCAGCGCATGGCCCAGATCGATCGCGTTCTGCAGGATGTCGGCCTTCTCGGCGAGCGTGGGCGCGATATTGATCGCAGCGTCGGTGATGATGAGCGCGCTCTCGTGTCGCGGCACATCCATGACGAAGCAGTGACTGACGCGGCGTTCCGTCCTGAGACCGCCTTCGCGGCTCACCACGGCGCCCATGATTTCGTCGGTGTGCAGGCTGCCCTTCATCAGCGCTTCGGCCCGGCCCTCGCGCACCAGTTCGACCGCCCTCGCGGCCGCGGCGTGGCTGTGCGGCACATCTTCGATCACGCAACCCGTGATATCGAGATCCTCGCTCGCCGCGACTTCCTCGATGCGTCCACGCGGCCCCACGAGAACCGGTGCGATCAGGCCGAGTTCCTTCGCCTGCAACGCGCCTTCGAGGGAACTGCGATCGCAGGGATGCACCACCGCGGTGGCAAGCGGCGGCAGAGACCGGCAAATCTCGATCAAGCGGTCGTACTTTTCGTGCTGACGATTCACGATGCCTCCTTGAGTCCTGGCAAGACCTGCGCGGTCGGTGCGTCCTGAACCTGACGTTTCGTCGCTGCGGAGCGCGACGCGCTCGCACGCTCGAGCGGCAGCAATTCACGGATCTTCTCGAGCATGCTCGCCTGGGCAGCGGTCGGCTCCATCTGTTGAACGCGCCTGTCGGCAAGCAGCTTGTCGACCAGCTCGAGCAGCTTCTCGCGGTCTTTCCTGTCCGCCAGCAGACCCGGCAGCGTGGCGAGCGCCTGCTCCGGCTCGTAACGCACGATGATCTCCTGCTCACCGCGCACGCGCCGCCACTGGTCTTCGGGAAGCTGGGGCAGATACGCGGCATAGTCCTTCGCGAGCTCGTGCCGCAGGGCGAGCAGGGCGAGCGGAAGCGGCTCGCCGTGGCGCGCGAGCAGGCAACCGGCGCGAGCCAGCGCTTCGGTATAGCCGCCCTCGCGCATCGACGCCAGCGCATCCCTCACGAAAGGCAGATCGCGCGGATCCCCAAGTCCCGCAGCGCGCGGCGCTTGCAATTCGTCGCCCTGCTCGACGGAAAAGAGGTTTCCATAGAACGAAAAGAAAGCGCTCTCCGTCATGGCGTCGCGCATCGCCCGATAGAAGTCGAGCGATGCACTGACCAGTTCGGATCCATAGTGCTCGAACGCCTTCAACCGGGCCTCGTCGCGCGTTTCCTCATGGGCTTCGACACGCCGTTTCACCCTGACCGCCTCCGCAGTCGGCCCAAGCCATGCGAGCCAGGGATTCATGTCCGAGAACGCCCAGCGTTGCGCGCGCAGTGGATGGAACTGCCGCTGCAGGTTAGCCGTCGTTTCGTTCGACATGGCGCGCACCCAGGGCTGCAGAAATAGCTCATAAGCGCGCTGGTTCATTTCCGAGACGCGCTTGACGGCCTCGAACGGCTGTTCATCGATACGCTCGAACCGGTTCAAGCGCCCCGCGACGTCTTCGAGCCGAAACTCCTCGAACGACACGTCGTAGTGTGTCTTGCCGTCTTCGCCCCGCTGTTCGGCAATCGTCATGCCGTATAGCCCGGGAGGAAAGTCTTCGATCGATTCGAGCACGGACGTGATCTGCTGGTGTTCCTTCTTCGCCACCTTGCCCGAAACGAAAATGCCGAGATGGCCGATGCTCTGATGCACGAGCCCGACGATCACCTGACCGCGCGCCTTGATCTCCTCGGTGCTCCCGTAGATGTCGGCGACCCAGTTGAAGGCCTGCTGCGGCGGCGTGATGTTGTCGCCCAGCGAAGCGAACAGGATGATCGGAGACTTGATACGCCGCAGATCGAAGGCCGCGCCGTCAAGACCCCGAACCTCGCCCGCCCAGAGCTTGTTGCCGACGAACAGGTTGCGCGTGATCCACTCGATCTCCTCGCGGTTCATCAGGTAGTAGCTGCCCCACCAGCGCTCGAAATCGAGGAAGCGCGGCGGCTCGGTATCGATGTTGTCGAACACGTGATAGTACTTGTCCCACAGGCTGTTGGCGGGATTGAGGTTTTCGAAGTTCTGCACGAGCCACGCGCCGTCGAACTTGCCGTTGCCGAGATCCGCGGTCAGCGACGCGAGCCACGTGCCGCCCAGCATGCCGCCGGAGTAGCGCATCGGATTGTCGCCCTCGCCTTCGCTCCACGCGCCGCTCCAGTAGGACATCGGGGCGCCGATGATGACGAGCGGCCCCGTATGGTCGGGGTCGGAACTCGCCACCATCATCGCCGCCCAGCCGCCCTGGCAGTTGCCGACGATCGCCGGTTTCTCACTGTCCGGATGCAGTTCGCAAACCTTCCTGATGAACTGCTCTTCCGCCGCGCAGACATCGAGCAGCGTCTGGCCCGGCTCCGGGTCGCGGAAGAAGATGACGAAATACACGGGGTGGCCGGCCCTCAGGGCAACGCCGGCCTGTGAATCGTCCTTGAAGCCGCCGATGCCGGGACCATGGCCCGCACGCGGATCGATGATCACATAAGGACGCTTGCTAACGTCCACGACCACGCCTTCGGGCGGCAACAGACGCACGAGCGCGTAGTTGACGGGCCGCGGCAGCTTGCGGCCGTCGATCACCAGTTCATGGTCGAAATGAAGAACGAGTTGAAGGCCGTGGCGCGCCTGATCGACGAAAGCGTTTCCGCGCTGACGCAAGGTGTCCCAGAAGAGGATCGAACGCTCGACGACATCCTCGGCGTACCGGTATCCAGCCCAGGGGTCCAGCGCCGTCGTCCATGCAGGGCTGCCCGCTGCGGGTTCGCAGTGGTCTTGCAGATGCTTTGCCGCATCCGTCAAACGCTGACTGAGTTGCGTCTGCGCGACTTCCGAACGCTTTGCGAGAAGCCGGGCAACCTTGCCGCCGATTTCCTGGCTGCGCGCAACTTGATTGGCTACGTCTGTCATTGCATCACCTTCTGATCCGCTAAGGAAAGGGAGAGGACACATCCGCCGCCACGAGGGTCCGGGCGGACGCGGACATCTGCGACTCGTATGCCGGGCAATGCCGGGCGAATCGCTTCGCATAACAGCCGAAATAGACGGCGGTGCTCTTGTGGAAAACGAGTCTCAATATCGAGCGACAACCGGGAATTCTGGACGGCTTACGGAATAAAAGGATTGCTAACTACTATTCGTGCCAGTCACACTCGTGGCAATGGAGGCGGATAGGGACGCTATCTCCAGTCACCCTGGCAGACCTGTGTGACAGATTCGTTACGGGATTTCCCGTGACGATTGGCGATTCGATGGGCGATTCGATTCGTCCGAAGTCAATCGTGCAGCCGCTCGGGAAGTTTCTCTATAGGACCATCGGCCCATATCCAGCCGATACGATTGTGCCATGATGGAAATCAGCGGAACACGGGGTAATGCTGTGTGGGCCGCCCGCCTCCCGTCAATTACGGTCGGCACTCGCGGCAGTCAGCGATGAGCGCGGCGATTGCCCTGGCACCATGCGTATTGTTCATACGTTGCCTATCATCCTGTCTTTCGGGATGATGATGGCCGGCCTGCCGGCATGCTGGGCGGCCCAGCCTGCGCCGGCGCAGGCCGTTGCGTCGCAGGCCGCCACGCCCGCGCCGGCGTCGGGAACCGTGGCGGCAACGCCCAAGGCAACCCGAGCCCGCCAGCTCAACCTCGCCAACGAGCCGAGGTTAGGCGATTTCGACGCCATGCTGGACCGCCGGCTGATCCGCGTGCTGGTGCCGTACAGCAGGACACTGTACTTCAACGACCTCGGCCATGAGCGCGGCCTGACCGCCGGGCTGATGCGCGACTTCGAGCGCTTCCTGAACAAGACGTACAAGGACAAGCTCGGCAAGCGGCCCTTGACCCTCTTCATCATCCCGACGACGCGCGATCAGCTCATCCCCGGGCTGCTTGCCGGGAAAGGCGACATCGCCGCCGGCAATCTGACCGTCACCGAAACGCGGCTCGCGCAGGTCGACTTCGTCGCGCCGCGCGACCGCAAGTCGGTCCGCGAGCTGGTCGTCACCGGGCCGAAGTCGCCCGCGCTCACCAAGCTCGACGACTTGAGCGGCAAGACCGTGCATGTGCGCAAGAGCAGCAGTTACTTCGAGAGCCTCAATGCACTGAACGCGCGCTTCAAGAAAGAGGGCAAGGCGCCCGTCAAGCTGGTGCTGCTGCCCGATGCACTAGAGGACGAGGACGCCATGGAAATGCTCAACGTCGGGCTGCTCCAGATTCTCGTCGTCGACGACTGGAAGGCGCGATTCTGGGCGCAGGTGCTGCCGGCCATCGTGGTGCACGACGACATCGCCGTGCGTGACGAGGGCTATATCGGGTGGGCGGTCCGCAAGCAGAGTCCCAAGCTCCAGCAGGCAATCAATGACTTCTACCTGCGCGAAATGAAGAAGCAGAGCCTCGCGGAAGTGCGCCTGAAGCAGGAACTGCAGCGCGTCAAGCAGATCACCAGCAATACCGATGACGCGGACCTGAAGCGCTTCACGGAAACGATCGGTCTTTTCGAACGATACGGTGCGCAGTATCACTTCGACCCATTGATGCTCGCCGCGCAGGGGTTTCAGGAATCGCAGCTCAAGCAAAGCGCCCGCAGCCATGTTGGCGCGATCGGCATCATGCAGCTCATGCCGGCAACCGGCAAGGAGCTTGCCGTCGGCGACATCCGGGTGACGGAAGCCAATATTCACGCCGGAGCGAAATACCTCGATCTCCTGATGTCGCGCTACTTTCCGGACGCGAAATTCTCCGACACGGACCGCTCGCTCTTCGCGTTCGCGAGCTACAACGCCGGCCCGGCGAAGATCGCGAAGCTGCGCAAGGAAGCGAGCGCCCGGGGTCTTTCGCCGGACAAGTGGTTCAACAATGTGGAAATCGTGGTTGCCGAGAAGGTCGGCATCGAGACGACCACGTACGTGCGCAATATCTACAAGTACTATGCCGCGTACCGGCTGGTTCAGGACGCACGTGCGGCCCGTGAGCGCGCCATCGGGCAGGCGCGCAAACAAGGCTGAGCGCAGACCGCGTGCTTTTCATAACGCCGGATGCGATTTGCGGCTGAGGCACGCTTGCGTGTGACCAAACGGACGTTTGATCCAGCCGATTGAGATGCGCGGCGGCGGCGCCTGGCTTCATCGCCAGGCCTGCCGCGCCCGCCTGCTCAATGCCCCGCATAAATCGACCGGCCGCCCGTGCTCGCCAGAACCGGCGCACCAGAATCCGAGCTTCCTGTCATCGCCACGCCGCCAACGGCGTTGTTCGCCGGTGCGGACTGCTGCGCCTTCTGTGCGTCTTGCTGCGCGACGATCGCCTCCGCGCGCTGGATGTCGTCGGGATAATTGTTGTCCCTGGCCAAAGGACGATACCCCGCCTGCTCCAGACGCGTAAGTTCTGCCTTTACCTGGGCTCGCGTGACGGGCGCGTTCCCGGCCGTGTCGGCAGTCTGGGCGAAAGCGGCGGCCGGAACGGCCAGGGCGCAGGCAACGAGCAAAGTGGAAACGAGTGCTTTCATGATGTTCACCTCTCAATGAATGGCCGCCGCATCGTGAAGTGATGCCGCTTCAGCCGCCCTCCGGCAATGTCGCGAAGGTTGACTGGATTCTGGTCGCGCGGCGCTGACCCGAAGCTGACCCGTTGATTACGAGTTCGTTATCTGGGCAGAACGCGCCGATGGCTGTATCCGCCCCTTCGTCCCGAAGATGACGAATCCGTAATGTCGAGGTCAGCAGCGGGTAAGCGCGCCCTCCCGATACTTGCGCCAAACCTGCCATCACCCGGACAACGCCATGTGGATCGTCAAACTGGCCCTCAGGCGGCCTTACACGTTCATCGTGCTCGCCCTGCTGCTCTTCATCCTCGGGCCGCTCGCCATCATGCGCACGCCCACGGACATTTTTCCGGACATCAACATCCCCGTGGTCAGCATCGTCTGGACCTACAACGGCTTCTCGGCCGAGGACATGGCGCACCGCATCACCTCGAACTACGAGCGCGCCCTGACCTCGGACGTCGACGACATCGAGCACATCGAATCGCAGTCGCTCAACGGCGTCTCGGTGGTCAAGGTGTTCTTCCATCCCGGCGCCGACATCAACCGCGCGATTGCCGAAGCCGCCTCGAACTCCGCCTCCATCCTGCGCATCCTGCCGCCGGGCACGCTGCCGCCTAACATCATCACGTATAACGCCTCGACGGTGCCCGTGCTGCAACTGGGCCTCTCGAGCGCGACGCTGCCCGAGCAGTCGCTTTACGACCTCGGCAACAGCTTCATCCGCACGCAGCTCGCCACCGTGCAAGGCGCCGCCGTGCCGCTGCCCTATGGCGGCAAGATCCGCCAGATCATGGTGCAGCTCGACCCCAAAGCGCTGCAGGCAAAGGGCCTCGCGCCCGCCGACGTCGTGAACGCCGTCAACGCGCAGAACCTCATCCTCCCCGGCGGCACCGCGAAGATCGGCTCGCGCGAATACAACGTGGAGATGAACGGCAGCACCCAGACCGTCGCGGCACTCAACGACCTGCCCGTCAAGACCGTGAACGGCAGCGTGGTGTACGTGCGCGACGTCGCGCACGTGATCGACGGTTATGCGCCGCAAACGAACATCGTGCGCGCGGACGGCAAACGTGCTGCACTCCTTACGGTCGAGAAGACCGGCAGCGCCTCGACACTCACGATCATCGAGCAGGTCAAGGCGATGCTGCCGAAGATCGCCGCGGGCCTGCCGAGCGCGCTCGAGATCACGCCGCTCTCCGATCAATCGGTGTTCGTGAAGTCGGCGATCTCGGGCGTCGTGCGCGAAGCGCTCATTGCGGCCTGCCTCACAGCCGCGATGATCCTGCTCTTTCTCGGCAGCTGGCGCGCCACGCTCATCATCGCCGTGACGATTCCGCTCGCCGTGCTCACGTCGCTCATCGCGCTCGCCGCGCTCGGCGAAACCATCAACATCATGACGCTCGGCGGCCTCGCGCTCGCGGTCGGCATACTCGTCGACGATGCCACCGTCGCCATCGAAAACATCACGCACCATCTGGAGCGCGGCGCCCCGCTGCATGACGCGATCCTCAACGGCTCGGGTGAAATCGCCGTGCCTACGTTCGTTTCCACGCTCTCCATCTGCATCGTGTTCGTGCCGATGTTCCTGCTTTCTGGCGTGGCGCGTTATCTCTTCGTGCCGCTCGCCGAGGCCGTGGTGTTCGCGATGTGCGCGTCGTACTTCTTCTCGCGCACGCTCATTCCCACGCTCGCCATGTATCTGCTGCGGGCGCGCAAGCAAGGGGCCGCGCCCGCGCGCGGCATTGCCGGTGTGTTGACGCGTTTTCAGGCGGGATTCGAGCACCGCTTCGAAGCCCTCCGCAACCGCTATCGCGAGCTGCTTGAGGCCGCGATAGCGCAGCGCCGCCGCTTCGTCGTACTGTGGCTCGCACTGTGCCTCGGCTCGCTCGCGCTCTTGCCGTTCACGGGCCGCGACTTCTTCCCCGCAGTCGATACGGGCGAAATCCGCCTGCACCTGCGCGCGCCCACGGGCACGCGCATCGAGCAAACGGCTCGCATCACCGACGAAGTCGAAGCGAAGATCCGCAGCGTGATTCCGCCTGCCGAACAGGCCGCCGTGCTCGACAACATCGGCGTGCCGGTGAGCGGCATCAACCTCACCTACGACTCCTCGGACCCCATCGGCCCCGAAGACGCGGACATCCTCATCACGCTCGCGCCGAAGCACAAGCCCACCGCGCAATATGTCGCGAAGCTGCGCAACGTGCTCGACGCATCGTTTCCTGGCGTGACCTTCGCGTTCCTGCCCGCCGACATCGTGAGCCAGATCCTGAACTTCGGCCTGCCCGCGCCCCTCGACGTGCAGATCGTCGGCAACAAGCTCGAGCAGAACCGCGTCGTCGCCAATCGACTGCTAAACGAGATGCGCGGCGTGCGCGGCCTCGTCGACGCCCGCATCCAGCAGCCCGGCGACGAACCCACCATCAACGTCGACGTGGACCGAACGAAGGCCTTGCAAGCGGGCCTCACGCAGCACGACGTGGCGCAGAATCTGCTCATCGCGCTCTCGGGCAGCTCGCAGACCACGCCCAATTTCTGGCTCGATCCGAAGAACGGCGTGAGCTACCCGCTCGTGACCGAAGTGCCGCAGTACGACATCCATTCGCTCCAAACGCTCGCCAATATCCCGGTAACGACGGCGCAATCGGTCTCGTTCACGCCGCAAAACCAGCTCGGCACGCTCGGCACCGTCTCGCGCAGCTCGCAGGAAGCCGTGGTCTCGCACTACAACGTGCAGCCCGTGCTCGACATCTTCGCCTCGACGCAGGGGCGCGACCTGGGCGGCGTCGCCTCGGACGTGAACCGTCTCGTCGATCAAGCGCGCGCGCAACTGCCGCCCGGCTCGTCGATCGTCGTGCGCGGCCAGGTGCAGTCGATGAACGCCTCGTTCGGCGGCCTCGCGGCGGGCCTCGTGTTCGCGATTGCGCTCGTCTACCTGCTGATGGTCGTGAACTTCCAGTCGTGGCTCGACCCGCTCATCATCGTGAGCGGCCTGCCGGCCTCGCTCGCCGGCATCGCGTGGATGCTGTTCGTCACGCAAACCACGCTCAGCGTGCCGGCGCTCACGGGCACGATCCTCTGCATGGGCATTGCCACGGCCAACAGCATCCTCGTCATCAACACGGCGCGCGAGTCGCTCGCCGCGGGCATGGCGCCGCTCGCCGCCGCGCTGGACGCGGGCTTCAACCGCTTTCGCCCGGTGCTGATGACGGCGCTCGCCATGCTGATCGGCATGCTGCCGATGGCGCTCGGCCTCGGCGACGGCGGCGAGCAGAACGCACCGCTCGGGCGCGCCGTGATCGGCGGCCTCGCGATCGGCACGCTTTCCACGCTCGTGTTCGTGCCGGTCGTGTTCGGCATGGTGCATGGCTGGCTCGCGAAACGCCGCACAGCCAGCGACGATACGCACGCTGAAGCACCCACTCATGTTGAATAAGGATTCCAGATGAATACGCAGATTCCGCCCGAGGAACGCGATGCCGCGGCGCAAACCGCGACGCGAGGTCGCTCCGCCGTCGTCGTTGGCCTGACCTGCCTCGCCATCGCCGCGGCGCTTCTCACGGCGGGCATCGCGCCGCGCCTCCAGGCCCGCACGGCGCAGGCGCAGCAGGTCGCGGCACAGCGCGAGCTGATCGTCTCCACTGTCGCGCCCACGCGCGCGCCCGCCACGCAGGACCTGCTGCTGCCCGGCTCGATCATGTCATGGGCCGACGCCTCGATCTATGCGCGTACGAGTGGCTACGTGCAGCACTGGTCCGCCGATATCGGCGCGCATGTGAAGGCAGGCCAGACGCTCGCGCAGATCGACACGCCCGAGCTCGACGCGCAGCTCCAGCAGGCGCGCGCCGACGAAGCGACGGCGCAGGCAAATTACCGCTTCGCGAGCAGCACGGCCCAGCGCTGGCAAACGATGCTGCAGACGCAATCGGTTTCCGAGCAGGACGCCCAGGCGAAAACGAGCGACGCCGCCGCGAAGCTCGCCACGCTCCAGGCGGCGCAGGCCAACGTGGCGCGTTTGCAGGAGCTGGTTTCGTACCAGAACGTGACGGCGCCATTCGATGGCGTCATCACCGCGCGCAACGTGCAGGTGGGCGCGCTCGTGACCGCGGGCGGGACACCGGGCCTCGCCACGATGCCAGGCGAGCTGTTCCATATCGCGCAGACCGACCGCCTGCGCGTCTATGTAGACGTGCCGCAGGACGATGCCAGCCTCATCGCCCCGGGCACGACCGTATGGTTGACGACACAACAATATCCGGGGCGCCGCTTCGACGCCAGCGTCGCACGCAGCTCGAACGTGATCGACCCGGTGAGCCGCACCTTGCGCGTGGAAGTCGACGTTGAGAACCACGACGGCGCGCTGATGCCAGGCGCCTACGCGCAGGTGCACCTTGCGCTCACCGCCGCCTCGCCGGCGCTGGAACTCCCCGTGAGCGCACTGTTGTTCCGCCCGGACGGCGTGACGGTCGCAGTGGTGGACGCACAGAGCAAGGTGCAATTGCGCAAGGTTACGATCGGCCGCGACTTTGGCACTTACGTGGAAATTGCCACGGGACTCACGGCAAGCGACCGTGTGATCGACAACCCGGGCGATGCCATCGCCAGCGGCCAGCAAGTGCGCGTCGCGGCCACGGCCGCTGCGGGCAAGGGCACGGCGTGAGTGGGGAGGACGATCATGTTCGAACATCGCTTACCGGCGCTGCGCCGGATCGTCGTGGCCTGCACGGCGGCATCGCTCGCGGCGTGCACCACGTTGCCGCATTACAGCGCGCCTTCGGTCGACGTCCCCACGCACTATGCAACACAACCCGCCGCGACCCCGGGCTGGAGCGTCGCCGAGCCCGCCGACGCCAATCCGCGCGGGCCCTGGTGGACCGTCTTCGGCGACAACGAACTGGACCAGCTCGAAGCGCGCGTGGACGTATCGAACCAGACCGTGCGCCAGGCCGTAGCCAACCTCGAAGCCGCGCGCGCGATGCTCGACTACCAGCGCGCGGGCTATGCGCCCACGGTTACGGCGGGCGTGGCGGCGCAGCGTTACCGGACCTCGCAGAATCTCGTGGACCATTCGCTCGCCGGCAAGACGGTCCCGGACTACTCCACGGGGCTCACGGCGAGCTGGGAACCCGACCTGTTCGGGCGCGTGAAGGACGCGACGACAGAGGCGCGCGCCAATGCGCAGGCGAGCGACGCCGATGTCGAATCGGTGCGCCTGGCGGTCTCGAGCCAGCTTGCCGCGAACTACTTCGCTTTGCGCTCGCTCGATCGGCAGAAAAAGCTGCTCGACGACACCGTGACCGCCTACGCGGCCGCGCTGCGCATCGTTGAGCAGCAGCTCGCCGATGGCGCGATCGACGCCTCCGCGGTCGCCCAGGCGCAAACGCAGCTCGAAAGCGCGCGCACGATGGACAGCGATATCGACGTGCAGCGCGCGCAGCTGCAGCACGCCATCGCCACGCTGATCGGCGTCCCTGCTTCCACATTCGCGCTGCCGCCGCGCGTGGATCCGGTGGTGGTGCCACCGGTTCCCGCAGGCGTGCCCTCGGCGCTGCTCCAACGGCGTCCGGACATCGCGGCCGCGGAGCGGCGCGTGGCGGCGGCCAATGCCAGGATCGGCGAGGCGCGCGCGGCCTTCTATCCCGACCTCACGCTCTCCGCGACGGCGGGCCTGGAAAGCACCTTCTTCGCGCCGTGGTTCAGCGCGCCGAGCCTTTTCTGGTCGATCGGCGCGCAGCTAGCGGGCACGCTGTTCGACGGCGGCCGCCGCAACGCCACGCTCAAACGCGCGAACGCGCAATACGACGCGGCCGTGGCCGGCTACCGGCAAACCGTGCTCACGGCGTTCCAGCAGGTCGAAGACAACCTGAGCGCGCTCGACACGCTGGCGAGCGAAGCGCAAAGCCAGCAACGCGCCACGGCCGCCGCGCAACGCTCGCTCGAACTGACGACCCACCGCTACCAGGCGGGCGCGGTGAACTATCTCGACGTGGTGACGGCACAGACCATCGCGCTCGCGAACGAACGCAACGAGGAGCAGATTGCGGGCAGAAGACTCGATGCGAGCGTCCATCTGCTCGAAGCGCTGGGCGGCGGATGGGACCGCGCGGCGCTGAGCGGCATGAACGCACCGGGCGATCCCGGCATCAACGGCGCGCGAACGTCAGGATGAAGCGCGTGGCCGTCGCGTCGCTTTCGGCGCGCGCCGAGCCGCCGTGCAACGCCATGATCGAGCGCACGATCGCGAGACCGAGCCCCGCCGAAGCGCCGGCGCGCGGCTCGCTATGGCGCGACGCGTCGGCGCGGTAGAAGCGGTCGAAAATGCGTTCGAGCAGCGCGGCGTCGATCGGCGTGCCGGGGTTGGCCACGGCGACTTCGACGGCCGAAGGTGTCTCCTGCACACTCATCGTGATCTCGCCGCCGCGAGGCGTGTAGCGCAGCGCATTGGCGAGCAGGTTGCCCACGGCGCGCCGGAACAGCTCCTTGTCCGCGCGCAGACGCCCTTTGCCTAGCACGCGAATGCGCACGCCCGCGTCCTCCGCCAGGCCTTCGAAGTAGTCGGCGATCTGCGTGAGGGCGTCCTGCACGTCGAACTCGGCGAGCGTCGTCATGAATTGCGGATGCTCGGCGCGCGCCAGAAAAATCACGTTCTCGATCATGCGGGAAAGCCGTTCGCACTCCTCGAGATTCGATTCGAGCAGCGCTTCGTATTCGGCCGTCGTGCGCTCCCGCGCGAGCGCCACCTCGGTCGCGCCGCGCAGATTGCCGAGCGGCGTGCGCATGTCGTGCGCGAGATCCGCCGTGTATTGCGACATGCGCTCGAAGCCGCCGTGCAGCCGGTCGAGCATGGCGTTGAGTGACTTCATGAGCGCTTCTAGTTCGCTCGGCGCGCCCTCGACCTCGATGGGCGTGTCGAGCCGCTCGACCGTGATCGTGGCGGCGCGCGCGGCCATCTCGCGCAGCGGCCGCAGCGACTCGCGCACGAGCAGCCAGCTCATGAGGAACGCGAGCAGCATGCCCGCAAGGCCGAAGGCGTAAAGGCGCTCGCGATAACGGTCGAGCAGCAGCCAGCGATCGGTCATGTCGCGCGCGATGACGATCGTGACGGGCGTGCCGTCGGCGAGCGCCGCCTCGGTGGCGAGCCCGCGCACGGGCACGCCGCGCAGGTTGCGCCACTCCACCACGTCGCCTTCGGTAATGCGCTGCGCCGAGGGGATGCGCCGCGCGAGCGCCGCTTGCGGGAACACCGCGTCGGCAATGCTGGCCGTGTTGTGCTCGACGAGGGGCGCGCCGCCGGCGTCGAGTATCTCCATCGAAAGCGCGGCGTTGCCGAGCACCTGGCTCGTCAGCCGCTGCGCGTGCTCGCGCACGTCCTGCGCGGTGTGCAGCTCCTGCGCGAGGCGCCGTGTATGCCGGGAAATCAGCACGATGTCGAGGTCGTCCTGCTGTTTGACTTCGCGGTCGAGCGTGAAATAAAGCGTGCTGCCCACGAGCGCGAACACCGCGAGCGTCGTGCCCGCGAAACTGAGCGCGAGGCCGGTGGTGAGCGAGCGCACGGCCAGCCGCGACATCAGGCGGACCCTTTATCGTCGGTGATCTCGGCGACGTAGCCCACGCCGCGCACGGTATGGATCAATTTGACGTCGAACGCGTCGTCGACCTTGGCGCGCAGGCGGCGAATGGCGACTTCCACGACGTTGGTGTCGCTGTCGAAGTTCATGTCCCACACGTACGAGGCGATCTGCGTGCGCGTGAGCACTTCGCCCTGGCGGCGCACGAGCAGTTGCAGCAGCGAGAACTCCTTTGGCGTGAGGTCGATGCGAGTGGCGCCGCGTTTCACGCGCCGCCGCGTGACGTCCACTTCGAGGTCGCCTAGCGAGAGCACGTCGCTCTCGCGCGGCGGCCCGCGCCGGGCCAGCGTGCGCACGCGCGCCAGCAGTTCGACGAAGGCGAACGGCTTGACGAGGTAGTCGTCGCCGCCCAGCTCGAGACCCTTCACGCGGTCGTTGATGTCGTCGCGTGCGGTGAGGAAGAGCACCGGCGTGGTGTGCGTGGCGCGCAGCGCCTTGAGCACCGTCCAGCCGTCCATGGCGGGGAGCATGACGTCGAGCACGATCACGTCGTACGCCGCTTCCTTCGCGAGGATCAGGCCTTCCGCGCCGTCCGCGGCGACGTCCACTGCGTAGCCGGATTCTTCGAAGCCCTTCTTTAGATAGGCGCCGGTTTTCGGTTCGTCTTCGATCACGAGAATGCGCATCGCCGTTCTGCTCACAGAGTGTGTCCGGCTCAATTGTATGCGTTCGCTGGCCTCGCGCGCCTGGTGGCGGCGTGTTTTGCGGAACCGCTGTCGAACGGACGTATCGAACCTGCCTTGGGTGTCATTGGGTGCAGCGCGTTCGCAGGCAGGCACTAGAGAACTCGCCGGCCTCCACGCCGTTTTCGGCGGCAAGGCCCATGCAATGGTCGTTGCAGACCGCGGGGGCGCCTCGCGCGACGGGATTTCCGTCCGGTTCAAGTCCTCGAACGTATTTCCCTGCGTAACAGAGTATGAAGCCAGGCAGCACGGAGTTAATCACTACGCCTGCGATGCCGATATCCAACGAGCGACACTTCAGCGGTGACGGCGGAGCCTCCTCGTCCCAGCCCAGCCTCTTTTTCAGCTTCCCTCACCCTGGCCGCAGCGAAACGTCTCCAGACCTCATCGCAGGGTCTCCATGGCCAGCAGTACGGCCATGGCTACCATCAGTGCGCCGCCAACAATGTTGAAGAGCTTTGCCACGTAGCAAAAGGCCGCTCGTGGTCACGGAGTGCGCGGCTGCTACCCAGGCGGCGTCGATCACCAGTCCAAGGGTGATCGGGACCAGTGAAATGCCGAGAAGTGAAAGGACAGGGCTGTCGATCCCACTGCTCATGAAGCTCGGGACGATCGAGCCGAACATGATCAATGCCTTCGGGTTCGTTGCTCCCACAATGATGCCCGCGAGCAGCGACTGGCCCGACTTCCGGGACCAGTTTCCGCTCGCGGTTGATAGCGGTCTGGAAAACGCCAGGTATTGAATACCAATGCCCAGTAAAACGACCGCTCCCAGCAGACGAATGATCGTCAATGCGTAGCTGGAGTGAACGATGAGAGATCCGATGCCCAAGGCCACGATAATCGCGACGCAGTACGTTCCGATCGCATTGCCGATGACGCCTCGGAATGCATTGCGGCGTCCGACCGTGATGGTCTGCCCGACCAGGAACATGATGCTCGGTCCTGGAACGGCGATCAGCACGGCGGACGTCAGAACGAGCCCTGGAAGGCCGTTGAGTTCGGTGAGGCCTTCAGGCATCGCATGCCTTCCTGAGCAATGTGGATGGCGCTTGCCGCGCCGTGGCCTCCATCATTTTGCTTCTCGCATCCATGGCGTAAAGGTGACGCCTACCAGCAATCCTTCCGGCCCGATGAAGCGACTGACGGTCTGGCCCCACGGCTCGTTCCGGTTACTGACCAGCATCCGATACCCTCGTGATTCGAGTTCCGCGGTAGCCGCCGCGACATCTTCGACATCGAACTCAATCCAGGCTTGCGGAATGGGTACGTCATGAGGCCACGCATCCGTGCCGAAGCACGACTGCGCCGCCTGGGGGAGTGGCCACAGCGCAAACGAATTTGCGCCTTTCAGATTTTCGGTATGCAGGTAGCCGCCATTCTCTTCCTTGAAGGGGATACCGAACGCTCGACTGTAAAGCTCGCGGCTTGCCTGGGGATCAGTGACGATCGGGCCAAATCCCGCGATGAACAACGCTGTGGCCTTTAGGATCTCTTCCATGGCTTCTCCTTTGCCGCGAATGAGCGGCTCCTCGAGGAACGAATACGTCCGCACGCGCCCGTCGAACTAAAGTGGCGCCCGGTGTTCAGGTAACGCGGGGCATGGATGAGTGTAGGCCTGTTTCAGGTTCCCGGCAGGCATCTGAATCAATCAGCGCCTCCCCAAAAACAGCGCGGCAGTGCTCATCGCACCGCCGCGCCGCTCGACCCAGCGCTGTCGGCAAATAAAAACTCTGTGTGCCGCGCTCACCTGCGCCGCCGGTTCGCTATAACGCACACGCTGCGAGATCACGATCGCAACCACCGCCAGCACGGCCGGCACCGCGAGCATCGCGAGAAATCGCGCTGAATTGCCAGCAGAGACCCAGCAGCGCGCCGCCGATGCCCGAGCCAAAAATGCTGCCGAAGCGGCCAATGCCCAGCATCCAGCTCCTACAAGTTGCGCGCGCAACGGTCTTATAGCAGCCCGGAGCATAAGCGTTGAGGCCCGTTTGCGCACCACTCAAGCCGTGATCGTCGCGAAGGCGCGTCGCGGCACGGTCGAGGGTTTCAGCGAGCGCGCCGCGATGAAATCGGCGATACAGCGCCGGCAAAAGTCACCATGGCACTGACCGTGCAGCAACGCTAACCGCGGGATCGCGAGGCGGCCTCCGCGCAAACCTCGCCGATCACCGCGACACCATCGGCGGCACGCACGCCCTGGCCCTCGGGCAATACGAAGATCCGATTGATCTCGGCCTCGGTGAGCCGCAAGCCCAGTTCGGTCGCCATCCGGGCGAACGCAACGATCGCGGACGCGAGAGCCTCGATATCCGCGCGCGGGCGTCCGCGGAACCCGTCGAGAAGGGGAAACGTCTTCAGTTCCCGGATGAGCGCCAACGCCTCTTCGTGCGAGAGACTCGGATCCCGCATGAATGCGATTATGGTCGCCAGACGGAGAACGCCAAGGCACGTGTTCCACTCTATGGAACAGTAAAGCTGGCTAGACCGTCTTGTGTGTGAGCGCGTCCTCATGCGTTCCCTGGGGTCACCACGGATGTCTGGTTCTCCCGCCAGACGGGATTCGTGATGAAATGGCAAGTGGCCAAGGACTGGATGCGCGCGAACCGGTCTTACGGGACCGCAACCTCTGAGACTTTCGATGGAACTTCGGCAGTTACGATATTTTGTGAGCGTCGTCGAACACGGCAGCATGGGCAAGGCCGCGCTCGAGCTGGGCGTCGTCACCTCGGCGCTCAGCCAGCAGATCAGCAGACTGGAGGGCGAACTCTCGACGCGTCTCTTGCAGCGAACGTCGAGCGGCGTCGTTCCCACCGACGCGGGACTCGCCTTCTGGCGCCAGGCGCAACTCGCGCTGCGCCACGTCGACGACGCCGCGCTGGCCGCGCGCCAGGCGCGCCTCTCGGGCCATGTCAGCGTGGGGCTCGCCCCGAGCACGACAGGCGTGCTCGGTCTCGCTTTCATGCAGGCGATGCGCGAGCGCTATCCCGACGTGCGGCTGCGCATGGTGGAAAGCCTCTCCGGTTATCTCGGCGCGATGCTCGGCGCGCGGCAAATCGATCTCGCGATTCTGTTTCGCGAAGAGCCCGCACAGCGCTGGAGCGTCATGCCCTTGCTCGATGAACGGCTGTTCGTGATCGGCGCGTCGACGCTGCCTGGCATGCCCGGCAAATTACGCACGTCGATCGCGAAGCTGGGCGCCCTGCCGCTCATCTTGCCAAGCGGCACACACGGCCTTCGCGCACTGCTCGACGCCGCATTCAAGCGCGCCGGCTACACGCCGTCCATCGCCGCCGAAGTCGACGGCCTCGCCATGCTCATGGACGCCGTGCGCGGTGGACTCGGCGCAACGATCCAGCCAGGAGCGGCGCTCGCACGCGCAGAGAACGCCTCCCTGGCGAGTGTGCCGCTCGTCGAGGCATACGCGACGAGGCCGAACCTGATTGCGAGTGTTTCCGACGACGAACTGTCGCCCGCCGGGCTGGCCGCGCGCGTCGTGCTCGCCGATGTCGCGCGCGCTACCGTCATGGCTGGCCGCTGGCCTGGCGCAGCGCTGCGCGAGGCCACCCTTCACGACACGTGAAGACCCGTTGCCGCCTCCCTGATGGCCGCGCCGGCTGGAGCTTCTTATAGTTGTCTCAAAGGAGACAACTCAGATGGTCGACGTTCTTGTAATCGGCGGAGGCAATGCCGCGCTGTGCGCCGCGTTGATGGCTCGCGAAGCCGGTGCGTCGGTGCTGCTTCTCGAATCGGCACCGAAGGCGTGGCGCGGCGGAAACTCCCAGCACACCCGAAATCTGCGCTGCATGCACGACGCGCCGCAAGACGTGCTGGTCGACGCGTATCCCGAAGAGGAATATTGGCAAGACCTGCTCAAGGTGACCGGCGGTCTCACGAATGAGGTGCTCGCGCGACTCGTGATACGGGCATCGTCGACGTGCCGTCCCTGGATGCACAAGCACGGCGTGCGCTTTCAGCCGCCGCTATCCGGTGCGCTGCACGTGGCGCGAACCAATGCGTTCTTCATGGGCGGCGGCAAGGCGCTCGTGAACGCCTACTACCGCAGCGCCGAAGCGCTCGGGGTCCAGATCCGCTACGACACGCCTGTCGACGCAATCGAACTCGACGCAGACCGCTTCGTCGCGGCGCACAGCGGCGGCCAGCGCTTCGAGGCGCGCGCCTGCGTGCTCGCGGCCGGCGGATTCGAATCGAATCGCGAATGGCTGCGCGAAGCGTGGGGACAAAACGAGCGCGGCGAATGGCCCGCCGACAACTTTCTCATTCGCGGCACGCGCTTCAATCAGGGCGTGCTGCTCAAGCACATGATCGAGTCGGGCGCGGACACGATCGGCGATCCGTCGCAATCGCACTGCGTCGCCATCGACGCCCGCGCGCCGCTCTACGATGGCGGCATCTGCACGCGGATCGACTGCGTGTCGCTCGGCGTGGTCGTCAATCGCGACGCACAGCGCTTTTACGACGAGGGCGAAGACTTCTGGCCGAAACGCTATGCGATCTGGGGGCGGCTCGTCGCCCAGCAGCCGGGTCAGATCGGCTACTCGATCATCGACGCGAAGGCCGTCGGCCGTTTCATGCCTCCCGTTTTCCCGGGCGCGAAGGCCGATTCGCTGAATGAACTGGCGCGTCAACTGGACCTGCCCGAAGCGGCGTTCGTCGAAACGATCCGCGCCTATAACGCCGCTTGCCGCGCCGGCACATTCGATCACACGGCACTCGATGACTGCCGGACCGAAGGCCTCACGCCAGCGAAAACGCACTGGGCGCGGCCCATCGATACCGCCCCCTTCTTCGGCTATGCATTGCGGCCGGGCATCACGTTCACCTACCTGGGACTCAAGGTGAACGAACACGCCCAGGTGCATTTCGGCGGACGCCCAAGCGAGAACCTTTTCGTAGCCGGAGAAATGATGGCCGGCAACGTGCTCGGCAAGGGTTATACGGCCGGCGTGGGCATGTCGATCGGCACCGCATTCGGACGCATTGCCGGCACACGGGCCGCGATGGCCGCCGCTCATCACACTGGAGTTCAACGTGCAGAAGCTTGAAGCACTTGCCCGCGAGGCGCGGGACCTCGCCTCGCCTTCCATCGCCGTCCCCCGCGGCGCCGCGAGCGGATCGGCGACATCGATAATCCGCGTGCTCCCGCTCACGCAGAACGAAACGGAAGTCGCACGGCAGATGCAGATCTGCAATGCCTGCCGTTACTGCGAAGGATTCTGCGCCGTCTTTCCGGCGATGACGCGGCGCCTCGAATTCGCCAAGGCCGACGTCAATTACCTTGCCAATCTGTGCCATAACTGCGGCGCGTGCTATCACGCATGCCAGTATGCGCCGCCACACGAGTTCGCCGTGAACGTGCCGCAGGCGATGGCCAAGGTCCGCCTCGAAACCTATACCGAGTATGCGTGGCCGTCGCCAATGGGTGCGCTGTACAAGCGCAACGGATTGACCCTCGCGCTTGCGCTCGCAATCGGACTCGCCCTTTTTCTGGTGCTGGGTATCGCGTTCAAGGGTTCGCTGTTCGCGGGACCATCAGGCGGCAACTTCTATGCGGTTTTCCCGCATAACCTGCTCGCAGCGATGTTCGGCACGGTCTTCGGCTTCGCGATGCTCGCGCTCGGAATCGGCGTGTCGCGATTCTGGCGTGACGTGTCGGCGGGAACGGCCAGCGCCCCGGCCCTCGCCGAGGCCTCGAAGCACGCGCTCACCCTGACGTATCTCGACGGCGGCCACGGCGACGGCTGCAACGAGTCGGACGATGCGTTCACACTCGCGCGCCGGCGTTTCCATCATTTGACGTTCTATGGCTTCATGCTGTGCTTTGCAGCGACGGTGGTAGCCACGTTCTATCACTACGCGCTCGACCTGCACGCGCCCTACCCGCTGTTCAGTCTTCCCGTGATGCTCGGCACGGCCGGTGGAGCCGGCTTGCTCGTCGGGCCGGCGGGCCTGCTCTGGCTCAACCTGCGTCGCGACCCGAACCGCGGAGATCCCAAGCAGCGTCCGATGGACCGCGGCTTCATCGCGCTGCTGTTCCTGACGAGCGCCTCGGGTCTCGCGCTCCTCGCGTGGCGCGACACCGCCGCGATGGCCTGGCTGCTGGCCGTGCACCTCGGCGTCGTGATGGCGCTCTTTGCCACGCTGCCCTATGGCAAATTCGCCCACGGAATCTATCGCTGTGCCGCGCTCGTCAAGTCATCGATCGAAAAGCGGCAGACCACTCGCCTGCAAGCCGGCGCGGATTGACTGCAGTCGTGACGGCCGCACGTTCGACGGGCCGCCGCACTCACATAACACATTCATGGAGACAACTCATGCATTCCTCATCGCTCAAGGGCGGGGATAGCGCGCACGGTCGAACGTCGAAGTTCGGCGCAGTCCTGCGCGTGACCAGCGGCAACTTTCTGGAGCAGTTCGACTTCTTTCTTTTCGGCTTCTATGCGACCTCGATCTCGCACATCTTCTTTCCGTCCACGAGCGAGTTCGCCTCACTGATGCTGACGTTCGCCGTGTTCGGCGCGGGCTTCCTCATGCGTCCGCTCGGCGCGATCGTGCTCGGCGCGTACATCGACGAAGTGGGCCGCCGCAAAGGGTTGATCGTCACACTCTCGATCATGGCGAGCGGCACGATCCTGATCGCTTGCGTGCCCGGATACGCGACGATCGGACTTCTGGCACCCGCGCTCGTGCTTCTCGGGCGCTTGCTGCAAGGGTTTTCCGCCGGCGCCGAGCTGGGCGGCGTTTCCGTCTATCTCGCGGAGATCGCGACGCCGCAGCGCAAGGGCTTCTATACGAGCTGGCAGTCGGCGAGCCAGCAGGTCGCAATCGTCGTTGCGGCTGCCCTTGGCTATCTGCTCAATCATCTGCTGACGGCCAGCCAGATCGGCGCATGGGGCTGGCGCATTCCGTTCTTCGTCGGCTGCGCGATCGTGCCGGTCATCTTCGTACTGCGAAGCAAGCTCCAGGAGACCGACGAATTCAAGGCGCGCACTCACCATCCGCGTGCGCGCGAGGTGTTCGCTACGATGCTGCAAAACTGGCGGACGGTGCTCGCGGGCATGCTGCTCGTCGCCATGACCACCACCACGTTCTATCTCATCACGGTCTATACGCCGACCTTCGGCAAAGCCGTTCTGAAGCTCACTACGGCGGACAGCCTGATCGTCACGCTCTGCGTGGGCGTCTCGAACTTCTTCTGGCTGCCCGTCGGAGGCGCGCTCTCGGACCGCATCGGGCGCAGGCCGATTCTCATCGCCATCACCGTGCTCGCCATCTGCACGTCGTATCCGGCGCTCTCCTGGCTCGCGTCGGCACCGAGCTTCGGCCGCATGCTCATCGTGCTGCTGTGGCTCTCGTTCTTTTTCGGCATGTACAACGGCGCGATGGTCGCAGCGCTCACCGAAGTCATGCCCGCCAGGGTCCGCGTGGCCGGTTTCTCGCTTGCGTTCAGTCTCGCCACCGCGGTGTTCGGAGGCTTTACGCCCGCCGTCTCGACGTATCTCATCGAGATCACCGGCGACAAGGCCGCGCCGGGCTACTGGCTGAGTTTCGCCGCGGCATGCGGGCTCGTCGCCACCCTCGCGCTGTATCGCCGGGGCGGCGCGGCCGAGCGGTCCGCGTCGCTCGCCTGAACGCGACTCGCACGGCGGCTACCGCGCGCGCGAGCTGCTGCTTTTCCCTTGCCGCAGTTACCTCCTGGCGCAGGTCTGCCGCGCCTGCCGGCTCCATGCCGAACGCCCGCTTGGTCGCCTCGGTGCGATCCGAGGCAAGGAATGCAAGGAAGCCGGCGGCGGCCTGCCGCCGCTGCGACACCGCGCAGATCGCCGCGGAAAAGACCGTCACCAGTTGGGCGCCGGCGGGCAACGGCCCGATCACGTCCACGTCACCGCGTCACCGCGACACCGCCGCGACCGTGCCGTGCACGCCCGCGAGTTCGCCCATAATGGGCGGCACTCTGGTTTTCCATTGAGGACGAGCCACCATGCATATCGACCGATTCGAGCTTGACGTCCCCGACGACGCCATCGACGACCTGCGCCAGCGCCTGCGCGCCACACGCTGGGCGAATGCCACGCCCGCGCCGGCATGGCAGCAGGGCGCGGACACTGCATGGCTGCGAGAACTGGTCGCGTGGTGGGCAGACGAATTCGACTGGCGCGCCGCCGAGCGCGAGCTAAATCAGCAACCGCAGTTCATGGCCGACGTGGCAACCGATGCGGGCGGCCAGCGCGTGCACTTCGTGCATCGGCGCGGCGTGGGCCCAAAGCCCTACCCGCTCGTCATCACGCATGGCTGGCCCGGCTCGTTCGTCGAATTCCACGCGCTGCTCGACCGCCTTTGCGACCCCGCCGCATTCGGCGCGGACCCCGCCGATGCGTTCGATGTCGTCGTCCCTTCGCTCCCCGGCTTCGCGTTTTCGCCCGCGCCCGCAATGCCCGGCGCCTCCGCATTCCAGGTGGCCGATCGGTGGGCCGCGCTCATGCGAGGTCTCGGCTATGACCGCTTCGGCGCGCAGGGCGGCGACCTCGGCGCCGGCGTGTCGATCGCACTGGCTTCGCGGCACAGTCAGGCGGTGGACGGAATCCACCTCAATTTCCTGCCGAGCTCGTACGAACCCACCGTCGATGCGGCGAACGCCCCGTTCACGCCGGCGGAACAGGACTATCTTCGCGAGAAAGCCGAATGGGCCGCGCTGGAGGGCGGCTATGCGCATATGCACGCGACGAAGCCGCAAACGGCGGCCGCGTCGCTCAACGACTCGCCGGCGGGTCTGGCCGCGTGGTTCGGCGAGAAGTTTCGCGCATGGAGCGATTGTGACGGCGTGATCGAGCGCCGCTTCTCCAAGGACACCTTACTGACGAACCTTTCGATTTACTGGTTCACCGGAAGCATCGGTACGTCGATGCAGATGTATTGGGAAAACCGCCTGCAACCGTTTCGCTTCGCTGCTGGAGAGCGCGTGCTGCCGCCGGTCGCCTTCGCGCGCTTTCCCAAGGAGATCAACCACCCGCCGAGGTCATGGCTCGAACGCGTGTTCGACGTCGTCCAATGGACGGACATGCCTCGCGGCGGCCATTTCGCCGCCATGGAAGAGCCCGACCTTCTGGCCGCCGATATGCGCCGCTTTTTCAGGCGGTTCCGGTAGCGAGCGTCACGACATGGCGTTGTCGCCGAACGGATGCGCGGGTGCATCCGTGGCTCGCCACGCGTAACGCCTGAGCAGCGCAGTGTACCCGTCGATCACGAAGCCGCCGCACTTCTCCCGGTAGTCGTCGCGCCGCATGCGATAGGCGCGCGGCAATTGAAACCACGGCAGGCGCGGCAAGTCGTGGTGCACGAGGTGGTAGTTGTTGTTCAGATAGAGAAGCCGCATGACGATCCCGGCCTCGTTGATGGCGATGCGCGCCTTGGGATGGGAAGCCGCGCGATGTTCGTAGAGCGAGCGGACCATGGCAAGTCCGAGCGCAGGCCATGTGACGGCGACGAGGTAGTACCACCACGGCACGCCCGCGTAGCGCTGAATCCAGCAAAGCAGCAGCACGACGGCTGCGCCATGCGCGAGCCACGTGGGCACCTGGCGCCAGTCGCCGTTTCGCCATGCCCGCCCCGCGCCGGCCAGCGTCGCCGCCACGCTCATGGGCGGGCCGATCACCACGCGCCCTACGAAGCTCTTGTGCGCGTGCCAGAGCACGCGCCGCCAGCGCGGCAAGCAAGCCCATTGCGCGGGGCCGACATAGTTCGTTTCGGGGTCGATGCCGGGCACGGTCAACGCTTCGTCGCGATGATGCGCCATGTGGCTCTCGCGGTACACCGCGAAGGGAAACCATATAGCGAGCGGCGGCCAGCCCAGCGCCGTATTCAGCCATCCCAACCGGGTCGGATGTCCGTGCAGCAATTCATGCTGCAGCGACATGTGCCAGGCGCACAGCACGACGAGCCATGGCGTAGCGGCGGCAAGCGAGAGAGCGCCGGTGCGCACGAGCAGCAGCACGCCGAACCATCCGCCGTAGATCGCGACGATCACCAGCCACGTGGGCCATTCCGTGCGTGCCGCGAAGCCCTTGCCGAGCGCCGCGATTTCGCGTGCGTGATCTGTGTCGAAGTATTCGGCCATGAACGCCTGTTCCGTCATGAAGGATGGGGCCACTCCATACGGAGAGCAATGCAACTCAGGCTTCACCATAACGAGTTCGAGTCACAACGCCAACCAACGAATCGCCATTTGCTTATTTCCCCGCGCAGCGAACGGGCCGTTGGAGCGCGCCGCAACCCGCGGCGTAGAATGCGGCCATGAGCCCCTGGATCGCCTCCCTGCCCATGTATAACGTGACGCCGCAACACGCGGTGTCGTGGCGGTCGCTGTTGAGCGACTGTCTGGACGCGTTCGCGCGCGCGGTCGGCCCAGCCGAAGTCGCGATCGTGGACGCGCCTGAGGGCGACCTGCTCCAGCACTGGCGCCGCAATGATCTGCTGCTTTCGCAGACCTGCGGTTTTCCGTACCGGATGCTGGGCCTCGCCCGCGCGGTCCACTTGATCGCGACGCCGCTATTCGACGCGCCCGGCTGCGAGGGCCCGCGCTATCGCAGCGCGCTCGTCGTTTCGGCGCAGGCATGGCAGCGCGGCGCGACGACCGTGGCCGCATGCCGTGGACTGCGCGCCGCCTGCAATAGCGCCGATTCGCACAGCGGCATGAATGCGCTGCGCCATGCCGTCGCCCCGCACGCGTGCGATGGCCGGTTCTTTTCATCGGTACATTGGACCGGGTCGCATGCGGCCACGCTGCATGCGCTGGCGAGCGGTACGGCCGATATGGGCGCCATCGACTGTGTGACGCTCGCGCTGTTGCGCGATGCGCACCCGGAGCGGTTGGAAGGCTTGCGCATCATCGGCATGACGGCATCCGCGCCGGGCCTTCCGCTCATCGCTTCACGCTCGCTCGAAGCCAACCACGCCGAAGCGTTGCGCGATGCATTGGTCGCTGCTCACGCAGCCGACGCCGAGCGCGCACGCAAGCTGCGGCTGCGCGGATTTGCGAGACTCACCCCCGACGCCTATGACGAGATCGCGGACATCGCGAACTCCGCCGCGCAGCAGGGCTACGCCGCATTGCGTTGAATACGGCGATGGTTCGTCCACGTCACCTTCACCGTCGATGAGCGGGAGGACTGAAAGCGCCTGATCCGCTGCATCCTGGCTCACGGCGTTGCACAGCGCAAAACAACGAAACTAGCTAAGCAATCCGTCACAAATTGGTTGTCCGCCGCAAGCGCCCTCTCTAGCATCGGTTCATCCACAACTCACCAAAAAATGGACGCTATGAAGAAAAGAACACTGCTGGGAACGATGCTGGCTTCGCTCGCGCTGGGCGTGGGCCTCGGGGGCATGCCGCTCGCACACGCGGCGGACCGGACGGTGCGTGTGGGCATCATGTCGGGCGAAGACGAAGACGTATGGCGCGTAGTCGCCGCCAATGCCGCGAAACAGGGTATCACCGTCAAGCTCACGACATTCTCCGAATACACGCAGCCCAACGAAGCGCTGTCCACCCACGACCTCGATGCCAACTCGTTCCAGCACAAGCCGTATCTCGACGCGCAGATCAAGGCGCGCGGCTACAGGATCGTGCCGGTGGGTTATACCTACGTTCAGCCTATCGGGCTCTACTCGCGCAAGGTGAAGTCGGTGGCGGAACTGCCGCAAGGCGCGACCATCGGCGTGCCGAACGATCCGAGCAACGAAGGCCGCTCGCTCTTGCTGCTGCAGGCGCAAGGGCTCATCACGCTGCGCGCCGACGTCGGCCTGCTGCCGACGGCGCGCGACATCGCGAAGAATCCGAAGAACATTCATATCAAGGAGCTCGATTCGGGCATCGTCGGGCGCGCGATCGACGACCTTGACGCGGCGGTCGTCAACACGGACTGGGCCGTCAAGTCCGGCATCAAGATTCCTCAGGAGCGCATTGCGCAGGAGAAGGTGACGGGCAATCCGTATCGCAACTTCATTGCGGTCAACGAGAAGGACGCCAATGCGCCGTGGGTGCATGCGCTCGTGCAGAGTTATCAGCAGGCTAATGTCGCGAGCGAGATTCTCACCGTTTATCACGGGGCGACGCTGCCTGCGTGGAAGGACGCGCCGCAGCCGTAGGGCGCAGGACGTTTTTGTCTCGGTTCTCGCCGCTTTGGACTTTGCTTGTGTTCGCGTCGGTATGCAGGCGTTGCCCCTGTGCGGGGCGGCACCTACTTTTCTTTGCCGCGGCAAAGAAAAGTAGGCAAAAGAAAGCCGCTCACACCGCCAATGCCTGCCACCATTCACCTCTCGTCGTAAATCGTGAATGGCTCCGGAGCGTCTGTCACCTCGCACCTTCAAAGCCAGTGACAAGGCGCTCATTCATCCCGCTGCTCGCTACGCGCGCTGCGGAAGAGTCTGCATGGGAAACCGGATGGGACGAATCAGC
>NZ_JAYMRY010000041.1:0-66865 GCF_038900695.1 Paraburkholderia sp. JHI2823
GAAACGACTCCACGCCGATGATAGTGCGGATTGCCCGTGTGAAAGTAGGTAATCGTCAGGCTCCTCATGCCGTAACGTCCAGAACCCCGGTGTCTCTCAATGAGCGCCGGGGTTCTGGCGTTTATGCGATGTGGAAACACGCGCCTCGCAGTGTCACAGGGCACGCACGATCCCGCCGTCGACACGGATATTCTGCCCCGTGATATAGCCCGCGCCATCCGATAAAAGGAACGCCACTGTTTGCGCGATTTCCTGTGTCTTCCCAAAGCGGCCAACCGGAATGCGAGCGACGATCTCCGGCGTTTCGGGCCAGCTATCGATGAATCCCGGTAGCACAGAATTGATACGGATATTGTCCTTCGCGTAACGGTCGGCATAGAGGCGCGTGAACGAACTCAACGCGGCGCGCAGTGCGGAGGAGACGGGCATAGCCTGCTCGGGCGCGTCGGCGGCAAAGCTGGAGATATTCACCACCGCGCCGCCTCCCTGCGCGAGGAATGCAGGTGTTACGCGGCGCAGCACCCGCGCGACGTTGAGCACGATGATATCGAGTCCGAGATGCCACTGCTCGTCTGCAATCGTCAGAAGATCGCCCTTCGGCGGGTGACCCGTGTTGTTCACCACAGCGTCGATACGGCCGAATTTTTCGAGCGTTTCGCGAACGAATCTGTCGATATCGTCCGGTTCGGTGACCGAGCCCGTAAAGCCAAATCCACCCAGCTCTTTCGCCAGTTCGGCCGCGCTGCCGGAGGGCGACATCAAGGCCAGACGATAGCCGCCGGCCGCGAGTTCGCGCGCGATCGCCGCGCCCATTCCCTTTCCGGCCGCCGTGACGAGTGCGACTTTTTCTACTGCCATGGTGCTCTTCTCCTCGAAATGGATTCAGCGCGCGAAGCCGGCGCTGCAGGGGGTTCGCGTAGAAACTCTATGGCGTTATGATGCGCGCGTCGAACGATGATTTTTATGGTCTGACGATAACTAATCTACTGGCTCGACCCTGTCGAATCACCCATCGAAGCATGCATTGATGCGCTCCTTGAAGCAACGCCGCCTTCCGCCGCTGAATGCGCTCCGCGCGTTCGACGCATCTGCACGCCACCTCAATTTTCGCCTCGCGTCCGAGGAACTTGGCGTGACGCAGGGTGCGGTCGCACAGCAGGTACGCCTACTGGAAGAGGCTCTCGATATTCCCCTGTTCGAAAGGCTGGCGCGGGGCCTCTCTCTCACGACCGAGGGACATACGTACTTCGCTGCGATTCAACAGGCGCTTACGATCATCTCTGACGCCACCGACGCACTGAATCGCCGTTCGACGTCCCTCACGATCAGCACGACACCCTCGTTCGCCTCGAAATGGCTCATACCCAGGCTAGCAGAGTTCGGGGAGCGGCATCCGGAAATCGACGTCCGGATTATTGCCGACGCCGCCTTGTGCAATTTCAAATCCGATGGCGTGGACATCGCGGTGCGGCTCGGCAAGCCACCGTTTGCGAGGGGCCTCGTGAGCGATCTGCTATTCCCCCTCGATGTGTTCGCTGTTGCCAGCCCGCAGTTGCCCACGCCGGATTTTCCGGTCCGCGCGATTTCCGACCTGGAAAACTATGTACTGCTCCACGATTCGCACGACCTCTGGCCGGAGTTCTTCAACGCCCTGGGATGCACGAACACGTTCGCCCCGTTGAAGGGGCCGCGATTCAGCCAGTCATCGCTCGCCATCGACGCCGCTATTGCAGGTCATGGTATCGCGCTCACGAGCGAGCATCTCGTCGAACGCGATATCGCCGCCGGCCGGCTGAAGCGATTGTTCGACTTCTCGTTGCCGCTGTCACTGGGCTATTACGTCGTCCTTCCGCAAACCCGTGTTCGACGCGAGACGAGCCAGCAACTTCGCACCTGGCTGCTCGCGCAGTTCAGATCGGGCTCGAAAGAGGCCACAGGCGGCTGTTGAATCAGACATTCACGGCCGGCAAATTCCACGCCAAGAGGTGCCCGGAACCGGCGCGGCCGCGAGAGCTCGCAGCGCGCGCCCTGCACGCATTCATCGCCCGATCACCTTGCCGGTGCATAATGGCTGAACCGCCGATGCAGTTGATGACTATCCGCCAAGGAGTCCGTCATGCTAGCGAGAAACGAAGAATTCGTTGCCCATCTGCTTTCCGACGTCGTGGAATTTGCGCGGGCGCGCTTGCCTGAGCCGACATTCCAGATCGTCGAGCCTTTCCTGCGGCACTACTACGATTTCGCCGACGCCGAAGATCTGCGCAGCCGCAGCATTGCGGACCTCTACGGCGCCGCCATGGCGCACTGGCGAACCGCACAGCGCTTCGTGCCGGGCAGCGAGCGCATGCAGGTCTACAACCCGATTCTCGAGCAGCACGGATGGCATTCGGACCACACGGTCATTGAAATCGTCAACGACGACATGCCGTTTCTCGTCGATTCGGTTTCCATGGCCGTCAACCGGCTGGGACTCGCGCTGCATTCGGCGCTGCACCCCGTGTTCCGGATCTGGCGCGCAAAGGACGGCGCAATCGAGCGCGTGAACGAGGGCGGTGCCAGCATCGATGAGGGGCAATCGCAGCTCGCCTCCTTCATCCATTTCGAAGTCGACCGCTGCGGCGACGCAGCAAGACTGGACGCATTGCGCAATGACATTGCCAAGGTGCTTGGCGACGTGCGCGCATCCGTGGAGGACTGGCCGAAGTTACTCGAGGTCGCGCGCACCACCATCAAGACGATGAAAGCACGCGAGGCGACGGCCGAGGACATCGAAGCGCGCGCTTTCGTCGAATGGATGGTGGCGGACCATTTCACCTTCCTCGGGCAGCGTGACTATGCGCTGGTTTCGCACGACGGCGGCTACGCGCTGCGCGGCGTCGAAGGCTCGGGCCTCGGCATCCTGCGCGAATCGCTGCGTGCGCACGCTGCGCCCGATCTCACGCCGCTGCCGCCCGCGGCCGAAAACATCATCAGCGGCGCATGGCCCATCTTCCTGACGAAAGCCAACTCGCGCGCCACGGTCCATCGCCCGGGCTACCTCGACTATGTGGGCGTGAAACTCGTCGGAGCGGACGGAAAAGTGTGCGGCGAGCGCCGCTTCGTGGGCCTCTACACGTCGACGGCCTATATGGTTTCCACCGCCGAGATTCCGATTGTGCGGCGCAAACGCGCGAATATCGTGCAGCGCGCGGGCTTCCTGCCGAACGGTCATCTCGGCAAATCGCTGGTGACGGTGCTGGAAACGTATCCGCGCGACGAGATGTTTCAGGCGAGCGAGGACGAACTCTTCGAAACCGCGCTCGGTGTGCTGCGCTTGCAGGAACACCAGCGCACGCGGCTATTCATGCGGCGCGACCGCTTCAACCGCTTTGTTTCGTGCCTCGTGTACGTGTCGCGCGACAAGTACAACACCGATTTGCGGCGGCGCATTGCGAACCTGCTCGTGGAGGCGTTCAACGGCATATCCGTCGAGTTCACGCCGCTGCTTTCGGAGTCGGCCATCGCACGCATTCATTTCGTCGTGCATGCCGAGCCGGGCACGATGCCCGAAGTCGACGCGCGCGAACTGGAGGCGCGGCTCGTGCAGGTCACGCGCCGCTGGCAAGACGATCTGGCCGACGCACTGCTCGACGCATTCGGCGAAGAGCAGGGCACGCGTCTCCTCCACCGCTACGCCGATTCGTTTCCGGCCGGCTATCGTGACGACTATCCGGCGCGCACGGCGGTCCGCGATATCGAGCTGATCGAAAGCGTACAGGGAACGGCGCGCATCGCCATGAATCTGTACCGGCCCATCGAGGCGGGGCCGCGCACGTTCCGCTTCAAGGTCTACTGCACGGGCGAGGCCATCCCGCTCTCCCGCAGCCTGCCGATGCTCGAACATCTCGGCGTGCGCGTGGACGAAGAGCGGCCCTACGTGATCGAGGCGCCGTCTTGTGCGCCCGCATGGGTCCACGACTTCGGCCTCGAAGTCGCGGACGACGCCGAATTCGACATCGAACGCGTGAAGGGTCTGTTCGAAGATGCATTCGAAAGCGTCTGGAATGCACGAATCGAAAGCGACGATTTCAACCGGCTCGTGCTGCGCGCCTACCTGAGCGCGCGCGAAGTCACGATCCTGCGTGCCTACGCCAAGTATCTGCGCCAGGTGGGCTCGACGTTCAGCGACGCCTATATCGAACGCGCGCTCACCGGCAATCCCGCGATCGCACGGCAGCTCGTCGAATTATTCGTACTCCGGTTCGATCCGCGCGATGCCTCGGCGCGAGAGGAGCGTACGGCGCTCATGCTCAAGGCCATCGAGAGCGCGCTGGACCAGGTGCCCAATCTCGACGAAGACCGCATTCTCCGGCAATTCCTCGGCGTGATCCGGGCAACGGTGCGCACGAACTATTTCCACCGCGATGCGAGTGGCGCAGAGCGGCCCGCACTCTCGTTCAAGTTCGATCCGTCCAAAGTCCCGGGCCTGCCCGAGCCCAAGCCGATGTTCGAAATCTGGGTCTACTCGCCGCGGGTCGAGGG
This sequence comes from Paraburkholderia sp. JHI2823, assembly GCF_038900695.1. Lineage (NCBI taxonomy): Bacteria > Pseudomonadati > Pseudomonadota > Betaproteobacteria > Burkholderiales > Burkholderiaceae > Paraburkholderia > Paraburkholderia sp. JHI2823. Next base: position 4,522 of record NZ_JAYMRY010000041.1, read on the forward strand.
CGTGCACTTGCGCGGCGGCCGTGTCGCGCGGGGCGGCCTGCGCTGGTCGGACCGGCGCGAGGACTTCCGCACCGAAGTGCTCGGCCTCATGAAGGCGCAGATGGTGAAGAACGTCGTGATCGTGCCCGTGGGATCGAAGGGCGGCTTCGTCGTGAAGAATCCGCCGCCGGCGAGCGATCGCGAGGCGTGGATGCGCGAGGGCGTGGCGTGTTATCAAACCTTCCTGCGCGGCTTGCTCGATCTCACCGACAATCTCGTGAACAATGCAGTCGTGCCGCCGCCCGACGTCGTGCGCCATGACCCAGACGATCCGTATCTCGTCGTGGCCGCCGACAAAGGCACGGCCACGTTCTCCGATTACGCGAACGCGATTTCCGCCGAGTACGGCTTCTGGCTCGACGACGCCTTTGCCTCGGGCGGCTCCGTGGGCTACGACCACAAGAAGATGGCGATCACGGCGCGCGGCGCGTGGGAGTCGGTCAAGCGGCATTTCCGCGAAATGGGCGTGGATACGCAGGCCACCGATTTCACCGTGGCCGGCATCGGCGACATGTCCGGGGACGTGTTCGGCAACGGCATGTTGCTCTCGCCGCATATCAAGCTCGTCGCGGCCTTCGATCACCGGCATATTTTTCTCGATCCCAATCCCGATCCCGCCGTGAGCCTCGCGGAACGCAAGCGGCTCTTCGCGCTCGAACGCTCGAGCTGGGCCGACTACGATCCAGCCACCATTTCCGCGGGCGGCGGCGTGTTCGCGCGCACGATGAAGACGATTCCGCTTTCTGCCGCGGCGCAAAAGGCGCTCGGCATCGAAGCCGCGACGCTCACGCCGACCGAGCTGATTCGCGCGATCCTGCTCGCGAACGTCGATCTGCTCTACAACGGCGGGATCGGCACTTACGTGAAAGCCACTCGCGAGACCAACGCGCAGGTCGGCGACCGCGCCAACGACGCCGTGCGCGTGAACGGCTCGGAACTGCGTTGCAAGGTGGTGGGCGAGGGCGGCAATCTTGGCGTTACGCAGCTCGGACGCATCGAATTCGCGCAGCACGGCGGTCACATCAACACGGACGCGATCGACAACTCGGCCGGCGTGGATTGTTCGGATCACGAAGTCAACATCAAGATCCTGCTCGGACTCGTGGTGGCCGACGGCGAGATGACGACGAAACAGCGCAACGCCCTGCTTGCCGAGATGACCGAAGAAGTCGGATTGCTCGTGCTGAGCGACAACTATTACCAGACGCAGGCACTCTCGATCGCGGGGCGCTACGCGGTGGAGTTGCTCGACGCCGAAGCGCGCATGATGCGCTGGCTCGAACGCGCGGGACGGCTCAACCGGCGCATCGAATTCCTGCCGACCGATGAGGAAATCGCGGAGCGACAAGCCGCGAAACTCGGCCTCACGTCGCCGGAACGCGCCGTGCTGCTCGCCTACAGCAAGATGTGGCTCTATGACGCGTTACTCGACTCGACTGTGCCGGAAGACCCGCTCGTCGCGGATCTGCTGATCGACTATTTTCCGCAGCCGCTGCAGCGGCGCTTCAACGAGCCGATGCACCGGCATCCGTTGCGGCGCGAGATCCTGGCGACGCATCTGACGAACGCGCTCGTGAACCGCGTGGGCAGCGCGTTCGTGCACCGTCTGATGGAAGAGACCGACGCGCAGCCGGGCGAAATCGTGCGCGCCTGCATCATGGCGCGAGACGTGTTCGATCTGAACGCCATCTGGCGCGCCATCGACGCGCTCGACAACCGCGTGCCCGACGACGTGCAGGCTCGCATGTTCGTCGACATTGCCAGGCTGCTCGAACGCGCGGCGTTGTGGTTCCTGCGGCATCTGCAGGCGGGCGAGGTGGGCGGCGACGGTGTGGGCACCCTGTTGGCCCGTTGCCGGGACGCGGTGCAACGCCTCGCGCCGCAATTGCCGGCGCTGTTGCCCGAAGCGGATCTCGAAGCGCTTTCTGCGCGCCAGGGCGAGCTTGTCAATGCGGGCGTGGAAAACGCGCTCGCGCTGCGTGTGGCGAGCGGAGACATTTCCGTAGCACTGCTGGATATCGCCGACGTTGCGGCGGCGTGCGATCGCCCGCTGGAGCGCGTTGCGGCCGCCTGGTTCGCATTGGGCACGCGGCTCAACTACGGCTGGATCGGCGAGCGAGCGGCAGCCCTGCCGACGCCCACGCACTGGGACACCATGGCGCGTGCGGCCGCGCTCGCCGAGGTGGCGCACCTCAAACGCGCGCTCACCACGAACGTGCTCGCGCAGGCCGGGGATACGGCGGACGGACAAACGCTCGTGGATGCCTGGTGCGCGCACCACGAGGCTGCGCTGGAGCGCTATGGACAGTTGCTTGCGGAACTACGCGCATCGAGCGGTGTGAGTCTTTCCGTGCTGCTCGTGATCGTGAGGGCGATGGCCGCGCTCGAGCGGTCTTGAAGCAGGGCTAACGCCACGCCTGTGTGAACTCGTCGATCACGCGCGCGAGATGCGCCTCCATCGCCGTGCGCGCCGCGCCGGCATCGCGCGCCATGATGGCCGAGAAGATGCGCTGATGGTCCTCATGGGAAGCCGAACGCAACGCGGACGTATGAAAGTGCTCCTCGATCTTTTTCCACAAAGGATCGGCGCGCGAGTTGTCCCACATCGCGGTCACCACGAGCCGGAGCATTTCGTTTCCCGTCGCACCCGCAATCGCCAGATGGAATTCGCGGTCGGCGGCCTCATTCGCGGGCTTGTCGTCCATGTTTTCGCGCATCGCGCGCAAGGCGGCAAAGAGCCGGTCCAAATCGGCGTCCTTGCGTTCGGTCGCGGCGAGCGCCGCGACTCCGCTTTCGATGACTGACCGCGCGCGCAGCGTTTCGATCGGTCCGGGCCCGGGCGGCAGTTCGAACGTGACCGGCCGCGCCTCCGGCGTTGCGGCCACATAGATGCCCGAACCTACGCGCACTTCGACCACGCCTTGCACTTCCAGCGCGATGATCGCCTCCCTCACCTGCGTGCGGCTGACGCCGAAACGCTCGGCTAGCGTGCGCTCGGAGGGCAGGCGGGCGCGAGGCCCGACGTCGCCGGCAGCGATCAGGTCGTAGATCTGTTTTGCCAGCGCGACATAGGAACGATCGCCCGCGTCCGCATGGTTGACGCGGCCGGTTGGCGTGTGCGCGAGATCGGCCATCCAGGACTCTCTGAATCGTCGAAGCCGCCAGGCGGCGGCTCAGGTTCGCGCAAATGGTACACCAGTTCCCTGCAACGCTCCTTCCGTGCCGCAGGTGCGTTTTCACCCAGAAAGCATCGAAAGCGCGCGGATTTCTGGCCTATCGGGCCTTGATCCGCAGCCCCGTGGTAAACCACTATCGCGCGCAGATTGGTATGCCAGTACTGTCAGGCGGGGAGGCGTCCGAGCATGCCCTCCGTTTCGCTTCGAGGGGACGCCTTTGAAGAAGTCATTTCGCTGGTTTGGCGAGTCCGATCCAGTCCCGCTGTAGCCCATCCCGCAAGTTTTCCTGCGCCACGCACACCGTACCGGCAGTCCACGACAAGCCAGGTGTGCCGGCATTCGGTAAGTTCGAGCCAACGAAAAGGAGACAACATGCTTTCAGGAATTCAGGTGCTTCGAGCGGCGGCGACCGCGGCAATGGCCCTGTGCGCAGGTGCGGTTTTCGCGCAGGCTTCGATTGTCTCCGGACCGTCCAGCGATCCCAAGTGCATGATGCCGTGGAAGAGCGATACGAAATTCATCAGGTATCCAAAGAAAACCGGACCCTACCGGATCGCGCTCGTGAACGGCTATATCGCGAATACCTGGCGTATCCAGATGATCAAGACGGCCAAGGCCTATACGGCGCAACCGGCCGTTGCGGCGAAGATCAAGGAGTTCAAGGTCGTCTCCACCGGCGAGGACGTGCCGGCGCAAATCTCGGCGGTCAACAACTTCATCGATGCCGGCTATGACGCGGTCATCGTGGACGCGCAGAATCCCTCCTCGTTCGGACCGGCCATCCGCCGCGCGAAGAAAGCCGGCGTCGTGCTGGTCGCGTTCGACAATACGCTCGACAGCGAAGACGCGATCAATGTCAATGTCGACCAGTACGGGCTCGGCGTGCTGTGGGCCAAGTGGCTCGCGAGCCACCTGCCGAACGGCGGCAAGGTGCTCGAGGTTCGCGGGGTGGCGGGCACGTCGGTCGACACGGACCGGCATGATGGTTTCCAGAAGACGCTCGATGAAACAGGCAAGAAGTGGAACGTCGTCCAGGTCTACGGCAAGTGGGACGACGGGGTAGCGCAGAAGGCCGCCGCCGACGCGATTGCCGTACAGGGCCATTTCGATGGCATATCGGCGCAAGGCGGCGACACCGGTGTCGTGCGTGCGATGATCGACGCGAAACATCCGTTCGTGCCGTTCGGCGGCGAAACGGAGAACGGCTTTCGCAAATTTTGCGCACAGTATGGAAGCCAGGGCCTGAAGTGCACGTCGGCGGGCACCGGTCCCGCGCAGGTGGCCGTGGCGATCAAGACCGCGCTCGCCGCGCTGGACGGCCAGACCATTCCTGTCGCGATCAAGTTGCCGCTCGACGTCACCGACGATTCGATGCTGAAGGCGGGCGCCAACTATTTCCCGAACGACTCCGACAATTTCTTCGTCGGCAATTCGTTTCCGACTTGCGGCATCAACTTCTCCGCGCAGGAAATCATGAAGCAGAGCCAGGGCAACCAGTGATCGCGTGAGCGCCGGCGGCGTGATGGGAGACGAAGCATGCGGCAGCACGTAGAGCAGCCCTTCTTTCAAATGTCGGGCGTGTCGAAAAGCTATGGCGGCGTCGTCGCGCTCGATCACGCGGACCTCACCGTGCGCCGGGGACGCATCCACGCGATCCTCGGCGAGAACGGCGCGGGGAAGTCCACGTTGCTGAAGGTGATGTCCGGCGTCGTGCAGCCGGACGAGGGGACGATGCACTTCGACGGCCGCGAAGTCTCGTTCGCGTCGCCTGCCGCGGCGAACGCGGCCGGCATCGTCTGCGTGTATCAGGAACTCTCGCTGATTCCTGACTTGAGCGTGGCGGACAACATCTTCGCTTCGAATCCGCCGCGCCGCTTCGGCATGATCGACCGCCGGGCACAGCGGCGCCAGGCCGAGGAAGCGCTCGCTCGCGCGGGCGCCGCCGACATCAATCCGCTCGCGAAAGTCCGGGACTTGCCGCTGTCGCGCCAGCAGATGGTCGAACTCGCGAAGGGGCTCGCGCACGAACCGCGCATCCTGATTCTCGACGAGGCCACGTCGGCGCTGACCGCGGCCGACGTGGCGCGCGTCATCGAGGTGCTCAGGCGCCTGCGCGAAGAGGGGCTCGCGCTGCTTTTCATCTCGCACCGGATGCACGAGGTGAAGGCGCTCGCGGACGAATGCACCGTCTACCGGAACGGTCGTCATGTGATGAGCTTCGAGGCGGGTACGCGCTCCGATAATGAGGTCATCGAAATGATGATCGGCCGGAAATACCAGCACGCATTTCCGGCCAAGCCCGCGGAGCGGGCCGCCGCGGAACCGGTGCTTGCTTGCCGCGATCTCGCATGGGGCGACACGCTGCAGGGCATCAGTTTTTCGTTGAAGCGGGGTGAAATCCTCGGGCTGGGCGGCCTCGACGGGCAAGGCCAGCGCGAACTGCTGCTCGCGCTCTTCGGCGTGTTGCGCGGTTGCGCGGGAACGATCGAGGTCGATGGCAAGGCCGTGTCGATTCCGAGCCCGGTGGCCGCGCGTGCCGACGGAATCGGCATGGCGTTGATTCCCGAAGACCGCAAGACGGAAGGCCTGATGCTGCCGATGTCGGTACGCGAGAATCTTTCGTTTGCCGCGCTCGATCGCATGTCCACCGCGGGCGTGATCGATCGCGATCGTCAGCAGGCGTTCGTCGACCGGATGACGGACCTGCTCGCCATCAAGTCGCACAGCCTGGACGCAGCCGTGGGCTCGCTCTCGGGCGGCAACCAGCAAAAGGTGGTGATCGCGAAGTGGTTGGTGCGGCAGCCGAGGATTCTGCTGCTCAGCGACCCGACGCGCGGTATCGACGTCGGCACCAAGCAGGAGATCTATCAGCTGCTGAGGCGCCTCGCCGACGAAGGCGCCGCGATCGTTTTTTATTCGACCGACTATGACGAGCTGATCGGCTGCTGCGACCGCGTGCTCGTATTGTACGAAGGCAGGATCAAGAAGGAACTCGTCGGGCCGGCGATCAACGAGCAGAACCTGATTGCGAGCGCCCTCGATCTGCCCGTCGGGCAAATGTCGCCTTCCACCGGAGTCGCACCATGAGCGGCCTGCATTACTGGTATGCGGAAAATCGGGGGACGACGTTCGCGCTCGGCCTGTTCGTGCTGATGTTCGCGATCTACCTCATCAACTATCCGTCGACGTTATCGGCGAACGTGTTCCAGACGGCGGCGAACAAGGCGGTACTGCTCGCGCTGGTGTCGATGGGGCAGTCGCTCGTCGTGCTCACGGCCGGTATCGACCTGTCGATCGGCATGACGCTCGTGCTGACGAATTGCATTGGATCGTGGATCGTCACGGGCGACGCGCTGCACAGCGCGCTCGGTATTGCCGGCGTCCTGGCGGCAGGCGCGCTGTGCGGCGCGCTCAACGGCATCATCATCATTTTCGGCCGCCTGCAGCCGATCGTGACGACGATCGCGACGGGTGCCGTTTACTACGGGCTGGCGTTGCTGCTGCGCCCCGTACCGGGCGGATCGATCAACGAGGACCTTGCCGACGCTCTGACCGGCAAGGTCGCCGGCGTCGTGCCCGCGAGCCTGCTGATCCTGCTCGCGGCCGTGGCGATCGTCTGGATTCCTTTTAAATGCTCGGCGATAGGCCGCGCGGCCTATGCGACCGGCTCGTCCGAACCCGCGGCTTTCCTCTCCGGCATGCCGATTCGTCGCGCGAAGTTCGCGAGCTACACGCTGGCCGGTCTGCTCGCCGCGATTGGCGGCCTCTTTCTGACGTTTTTCACGGATACGGGCGATGCGAATCTGGGTAGCGCCAACTCGTATACGCTGTTTTCGATCGCCGCCGTGGTCATCGGCGGCGTGTCGCTGCTCGGCGGCAAGGGCAGTGCGATCGGCGCTGTCTTCGGCGCGTTTGCGTTCCGCTCGATCGGCGACCTGCTGTTCGTGTTCAACGTCGATGCGCTTTGGCAACCGCTGTTCCAAGGCGTGATTCTTCTGCTCGCTGTCGCGATTGGCGCATGCGGGCTGTTCAGGGTGCGCAACCGTCTGGAGTGGTTTCAATGAGCGACGTTTCTGCGAACAGCTGGACCGCGTTCATGTCGAGACTCACGCGCAAGATCGACAAGCCGATCGCGATTGCGTTCGCGTGCATCGTCGCGCTGCTGCTGGTCGGCGGCATGTATTCGCGCAACTTCACGTCGCCGGAGTACATCCTGTTGCAGCTGAAAGTCGGCGCATTTCTCGGCATCATCGCGACCGGCCTGATGATGGTGATCCTGCTCGGTCACATCGACCTGTCGCTGCCGTGGACGATCACCGTGGGCGCGATGATGGCTTGTGCCGTCGCGGGACATGGCGAACTCGGGGAAATGCTGGCGATTCCGGTCGGGATCGCTTGCGGCGTGGCGATCGGCATCGTCAACGGGATTCTTGTCGCACTCCTGCGCATTCCGTCGATGATCGCGACGCTCGCGACCAACGCGGTGGCGCAAGGCATCATGATCGTCTACACGGGCGGATCGTCGCCGCAGGATTCCGCGCCACACGTGATGCGCTGGCTCGCGGCGGGCTGGCTCGTGCCGGGCTTGCCGAATGCCGTCGCGCTGTGGGTGCTGATCGGCGGCGCCACGATGTTCCTGCTGTCGCGCACGACGTTCGGGCGCACGCTGTACGCAATCGGGAATACCGAGCGCGCGGCGTATCTCTCGGGCATCGATACGCGACGCGTGACAGTGGCCGCGTTTGCGGTGTGCAGCGCGTTCGCGGCGTTCGGCGGCGTACTGCTGGCCGGTTATGCGTCGAAGGCGGCGCAGTCGATGGGCGATGCGTACCTGCTGCCGGCGATCGCTGCGGTGGTGCTCGGCGGCACGTCGATTCTGGGCGGCCGGGGATCGTACCTCGGCACGGTGGCGGGCGCGATACTCATCACGCTGCTGCAGTCGATCCTCTCGGTCGCGCAGATGCCGGAGGCGGGGCGGCAGATCATCTATGGCATCGTGATTGCAGCGATGCTGCTGCTGTATGGGCGCAGCAAACGGGAAGCGTAGGGGCCCGGAATCAGTGACGCAATGGCGGCCCTTTGCTGCGCGGTTGCGAAAATCGCTTGCATGCCCTCGTGCATGCGATGAGTTGATTGGTCCAGCCGCATAAATAAAATGAAAACGACGCCACCGGCGGCCAAACATGGCCTTCGACGTTCGGATCCGAACAGATTGACGATGCGCTTTGGCTCGAAATCCAATAACAGGGTACATCGCGCTATGGCGCAGGTCAGAACCCGCAATTTCCCCCTTCGGGAGCGGCGCCTGTTCACCCCCTCCCCGTGACGAAGGTGATAGATTGCTAGCTGATTTGCTCGTCCGGATTGAGTAGATGTCAATCGTTCGCGGCTCGAGTTGCCGGGGCACCGGGTCAATTCGATACGAAGACCTCACGAAAGGAGGCGCCATGTGCCCTCGATACATTGCTGCTGCTGCCTTTCTGATCCCGACGCTATCGCTCGCATTCCAGCCCCTGCCTGTTCCGGAATGTCCGGCCTCGAGTCCCGACGCGTCCGCCAAGGAAACGATAGCTGCCGCCAAATGCCGTGCGCGATGGCTCATCGCAGGCGCCTATAACCGGACCGAAGGCGATGCGATGAGCGCGGTTTCCGAATGCGCCGGAACATTCGACGAGGTACTCAATCATCGGTTGACCGAGGGGATCTCTCACGACAAGCTGGTCGTAATGTGCGCCGACATGGCCATGCACATGGGCATCATGACACTCGACTAGCGGGTAAAGCGGGCGTGCCAGCCGTTGTTACCGGGCCGCCGCTTGCGAGTCGACAATACAAAGCGCTTTCAGGCACATGCGGTGCAAGGAGAAAATCAGCGACAGCGAACGGGTTTGATGCCGATAGGGTCTTTACCCATCCCGGATGGAGTGGATGCCTATTTCCTTTGATATCCGTCAGGGCAAGAATGATAGGGCAGCCGCCGATCGAGGCGCACGGTTCGCGACAAGACCCGCTCTCCATCTTCGAGCTGCTGTCGTTTCGATTTTCGGTTTCACCGCCGGTTCGCTGAGGGATCACATCATGAACACGCTCACTGCCACCATTCTCGCCACCTGTATGTGCTTCGCAGCCGGGGGCGCTTTCGCTGCTGAAAGCGTGTCAACCGACACCGCCTCCGAGGATGCGACGAGTCAGGAGGCTAGCGCAAACAGTGCAACGGAATCCGAAGCGATGAGCGACGATAGTATGGTCAAAGGCGGCATGAAGGAAGATGCGATGAACCACGAAGCGACGACTGAAGAAGACGGAACAAAGGATGTCGAGGTGAAACAGTAGCGTCGATGCGAAGTGCACCGCTGACGCTCGAGAAGCAGGCGTTGATTAGATAAGCTGTGCCAGCCTGCCGGGTTCCAATGGGGAACGACAGCGACCGCCGCTGGCGCCCGTTCTTGCCGGGTCGCCGGGCGGCGAACTGCGCATCAGTGCGCGGTAACGTTGAGGGGCAAGATTTCGTATCCGGGGTCGGCGTTCTCGTTGGCCGCCTTTTCCGCTTCCTCGTATGAGAGAAAGGACTTGGCCCCTTCAACCTCCGGTGCCATGCCAATGTCGCCGTCCTCTGCGCAGCAGAGGAACTGCTCACCGGTCTTCACCACGTAGACGGTCGTCATGTTTCCCTCCATGGTGTGCGGGGGAACTTCCAGTCTAGCAGGCTGGATGCCGCCAGGTATATTCATCGGTATCCGGGTGCGCGAACTCCTGGGTTGCTTTTTGGAGGACGGAGGAATTGCTTTCCGACCCCGGAAAATTGCTAAGCTGCGGGACGCAAGTCTCACGAGCGGCCTTGGCGAGCCGTACCGTGAACGTTCTATCGGAGTCACCCATGAAGCACCCTTCGGCTGTTCTGGCTGCGGGCTCGACTGCCTTGCTCCTCGGCGCAATCATTCTCTTCCCGTCCGCGTTCGCCGAAACCGGGGCGCGCGAGAACGAGGTTGCGCAGCGTGGCGCGGCGGTCATGCCATTCTCCCTTCGCGCAACCACTCATATCTTTACGAAGACCGCAGACGGCGGGATTCAGCAAGTGGTCGTGAAGCATCCGGATCCGAAGCAGGTCGCGCTCATCCGCGGACACCTTGCCATGATCGCCCAGCAGTTCTCGGCAGGCAATTTCGAGGGGCCGGAGGCGATCCATGGCGACGATATGCCGGGTCTGGCCGTGCTGCGTGAAGCCAGGCCTGGGGCGCTGAAGATCGAATATCGCGACTTGCCCGAGGGAGGGGAAATCGTCTATCACTCGAACGACGCTCGCCTCGCGGCCGCGCTGCATGAATGGTTCGATGCGCAACTGTCCGATCATGGCCACGACGCAATGGCGGGGCACGATCCTGGCATGATGCACCATCATTCGGCGGAGGCGTCGACAGCGGAATAAATCGCGCGATCAGATCCGCAGTCTCTCGAGAACTTCAAGGAAAAGCAGCGCAGCAATCAGGATACCGATCCAACTTGCCGTCAGTCTCGTCAGCGTAATCCTTCCGCTCCACCAGAGCATAAGAACGGCAAACATCGTATTCCTCAGCTTATCTGACGTGCGTGATCGAGTTCCTCATTGCGCACGCCAGAATAGGTGTGAAGAATTCACGACGCCCCTAGGTTCGTCGAAACGCAGTAGAGCCGTGTCACCAATCGAATGAAAACGAAATAAAGCCATGTTGCCGTGCCAGCGCCCGCTTGCATGGCGGCATCGCTGCATGACCCATCGCTCTTGTTCGCCAGAACATGCTCCATTGCTCGCCCAGACCACGACGGCACGACGCGCTGGGTTTGCCCTACTGCAAGTGTAGGGAGGTGACCCATCGCAGGCTCCGCTGCTCAAATCCAGAATCTACATACGGGTCAGTGTGAGGAACGCATGAGCCCGCCTGTGCAGCAAAAGGGCGACGTACAGCGCGCAGCGCGCTGCTTGACCCCAGGAACGGAGGTCATATGTTCAGCATCCGCATGTGTCGCGATAGCGTGGCAGCACTGCTGCTCACGATGTTCGCGATCCCCTCATTCTCCCAGTCGTTCATGGTTCAGTGCCCAAGTTCCACGCCCTCGCATCCGGCGCCGCCGGCCAGCCCTGGCGACCCACCGTACAAGGGACCGTCATCCGAACCGCCGTACAAGGGGCCGTCTTTCACCGGCCAAACCTCCACACCGACGGGTGTCGTCAACGGTGCGATCAAGTGCCAGCAGATTTCGGGCGGCGACGGTTACGCGACCATGGCTAATGGCGTCCAGACCTATCTGTTCGCATTCGGTCCGTTGTCCGGCCTCGCAGATATCAAAGCGGGGCTGCCCGGCACCGAATTCCCTACGGTGTTCAACACCCTTCCCGTGGGGGGGGATCCAAAAGCGGACCCGAACTACAACGGCGCAGTGGGTCTCGCGCCCGATCCGGAAGCTGGTGGCCAGCTCACCGGCCATGTCGACCCACGGCCCATCATGGACATCGGCGTCATGAACGGCAACGAGCCCGCGCCGATGATGGCGATCGACGAGGACGACGAGTTCTTTCTCACGCTGACCAACGTCGGCATGATCATGCGCCCGGACCTGTTCGAGAAGCATACGGTGCACTTCCACGGCTATCCGAATGCGTCGTCGTTCTATGACGGCGTGCCCGATGCGTCGGTGGCGATCAACATCGGCGCGAGTTTCACGTACTACTACCTGGCGCCCGATGCGGGCACCTACTTCTGGCATTGCCACATCACGCCGCCGGAGCACCTGCAGATGGGCATGGTGGGCCAGATCTTCGTGCGGCCGCGCCAGAACCGGGTGCCCGCGGGCCAGTCGCTGTACCAGTCGCTGGTATTGCAGCAAAAGGATCTGCGCACGGCGTGCAACGACATTCTGTGCTCGACGCCGTTGCCGCCGCAGAACAATGTCCTCCACGGCCCCAACCTGAGCGGGACGCCCACGCTCTACGCGTACAACGACGGCGACGGTTCCACCGCCTACGACGTCGAGTATCCGGTGCAGATCCACGGCTTCGATCCGAACTTCCACTTCGTGGGCATGACGTTCAATCCGGAGCCGTTCACCGACATGAAAGACAAGTTTTTCATGCTCAATGGCCGCAGCTATCCCGACACCGTGAATCCCAGTCCGCTTTCGACGCCAGCCTCGGACGGCGTGCCGCGTTTCTCGCAGCCGCTGCCGTCGCTCATCAATATCCCCGTCGGCGGCAAGGTGCTGCTGCGAATCTCCGATCTCGACGTCACCGAATATCAGACGCTCGCCTCGCTCGGCATGCCGATGCATGTGGTCGCCATCAATGCGCGTTTGCTGCGCGACATGGCCGGCAACGACATGACCTATTACACGAACTCGATCACGCTCGGCGGCGGCGAGTCGCTCGATCTGATCCTCGACGCCAGCGATACGACGAAATATCGCTCAGGGCAGGTCTTCTACCTGTACACGCCGAATCTGGATCATCTGGCGAACGATCAGGAAAACTTCGGAGGCCTGATGACGGAAGTGCACATCTGCAGATCGGTGGATCCGAAGACGAAGGTCTGCACGCTGTGAGACGCCGCTTGCGCTTGCTAGAAACGGTTCACGGATTGCCCTGCCATGGACTCGGCCAGGAAGTCCTGCACTTAGGAGAAGAGCCGTGGGACACATCATTTACCGCATAGGGATCGCGATCCTCGCGCGTCCCGGACGGCTTGCACGGTTCGGCGTGGCGGCGCTCGCGGCGCTCTGCTACCTGCCGGCGCAGGCGGCCGCGCCTGGCATCACGGGCACGCATTTCGACCTGCGCGCCGAGGCGAACCGCATCAGCCAGCCGGATGGCAACAGCGTCTATTCGTGGGGCTACGGCTGCAACGCCGCGCCGGCCGGATATTCGCCGCCCAACATTGACCACCCGCCGTGTCCGACCATGCAGATTCCCGGCCCGACGCTGATCGTCAAGCAGGGCGACATCGTGACGGTGACACTCACCAACAATCTGCCGGCGGCGGCGGGCAATACGTCGATTCTCTTTCCCGGGTTCGACGTGTGCATGGGCACCATCGATCCCACGACGAAGGTCTGCTCCGGCGCACCAACGGGCGTGCAGGGGCTGCTCACGCGCGAAGCGTCCCATACCGTCACGGTCACCTACAGCTTCGTTGCCGCCACGCCTGGCACGCACGCCTACTACAGCGGTACACAGGGCGATCTGCAGATCGAGATGGGTATGTATGGCGCGATCATCGTGTTACCGACTTCGTCGCCCGGAACGGTCGCCGTGCCGACCGGTTGTCACCCTATCCTGGGAACGCGCAAGCTGCTGGACGGTCAAGCCGACTTCCGCAACGCCGCCGCGGCCTACAACCACAGCGCGGCATGCTACGACCGCGAATATCTGTTTCAGTTCTCCGAAGTGGATCCGCGCATTCATGAGCAGGCGGAGCAGCAGGCCGGCAACGCGTGCACGAAGCCGACCGGCTGCATGACGGTCGAGACGGAACCCTATCACCCGGCGTACTTCATGGTGAACGGACGCTCGATGCCGGACGACATGGACCCGAACTATGCGGCGCAGTACCCGAATCAGCCGTACAACGGCAACCCGCACATGCACCCCGGCGAGCTCGTGCTGCTGCGGATCATCGGGACGGGCCGCTGGCAGCATCCGTTCCACGAGCACGGCAATCACGTTCGCGTGCTCGCGCGCGACGGCAACATGCTGCTCGCAAAGACGGACGCCACCAAGGTAGCCGGCCCGCTGCTGTTCACGACCACGACGACACCGGGCCTTGCGATGGACGGGATCTTCTACTGGACAGGCAAGGGCCTGAACTGGGACGCGTACGGACATTACCCCGGCGACGGCAGCGTCTGCATCCCCGATGCAAACGGCTACTACACGTCCGATCCAACCGCGCCCAACTACTACGAGTGGTGCGCGGATCACAACAAGGCGCTCGAAACGCATCCGTTCGGCAAGGTGGGTAGCGGCGGGCCGGTGACGTTGCCGGACTCGCACGTGCTGACCAACGGCTTCTGGTACGGCGGCAGCCCTTATCTCGGGCCGGATGCGACCATGCGCGCGACGTCACCCACGGGCACGACGCCGCCAAGCGGCACGGTGGTGAATCCGCCCCAAACGGAGGCCGGCTTCGCATTCATGTGGCACTCGCACAACGAGCGTGAGATCACCACGAACAACATCTTTCCTGGCGGAATGATGATGATGATGCTCGTCGATCCGCAAGTGTTCGTGATCGACGAATCGAATTAGAGGCGGGGAGAGACGCGATGAGATCCACCACACTCACGGCAAACCTGTTAGGTATGCTTAAGGTATCGATTGCGGCTTCTGTATTGCTGAGCGCGAGCGGAATGGCATTCGCCCAGGCGAGCGTCAACCTGACCGCGAAGGCCACCACGGCCGTGATGCCGGACGGGCAGGCCGTGCCGATGTGGGGTTACACGTGCTCGTCGGCGGCCGTCGCGCCCGCCTCGTGCGCGGCCGCGAACCCCGGGGCGGGCACGAACTGGTCGCCGGTGGTGATCACGGTGCCACCCGGGCCGCTCACGATCAATCTCACCAACAGCCTGCCGGGCGCCGTGCCGACGTCGCTTGTGATCGTCGGGCAGCTGGGCGGCGGTCTGGGCACGACGGCGACAAGCATGCCGAGCCCGACGCACCCCACGCAGACCGCGACCACGTGGCCGACCGCCGCCCCCGCGCCCGGCGGCGCGAGCTTCACGCCGCCATTGCAAGCGGCACGCGTGCAGTCGTTCTCGACTGAAGTAGCCCACGGAAGCACCACCGCGCTCTCGTGGAGCAACCTGAACCCTGGCACTTACCTGATCGAGTCTGGCACGCACCCGTCGATCCAGGGGCCGATGGGGCTTTACGGCGTGCTGGTGGTGAGAACGGCCGCCAATGGCACGACGCCCGCGCAGGCGTATCCGGGCATCAGCTACGACACCGATGTGCCGCTCATGCTGAGCGAAATCGATCCGGTGCAGAACGCTGCGGTTGCCGCCGCGGTCGCGACCCCGGGCTTTAGCGAAACCATGGCCTGGTCCGGGCAGCCAGGCGGCTGCGGCGATTCGAAGTCGACCGCATTCGGCACCTGCTATCCGCCCACGGTGAACTACGATCCGCGTTACTACCTGATCAATGGAGTCTCGTTCGACCGAACCAATCCGGGCGCCTCGACGTTCGCTGCGACGAGCGCCGCGACCACCGGGCCGGTGATGCTTCGCTTCGTCAACGCGGGGCTGCGCATGCACGTGCCGGCCGTGGTCGGCGCGCAAACGGGCGCCACGCCGGTCTCCGGCTTCGCATTGATCGCCGAGGACGGCAATGTGCTGCCCGGCAATCCGCGGATCCAGTCGGAAGTGTTCATGGCGGCCGGCAAGACGTACGACGCGCTGATCAACATGCCGGCCGCAAGCGCCTGGGCGCTACCAGTCTTCGATCGCGAACTGAGCCTCTCGACGAACAATGCGCGCGACGGCGGCATGCAGGGCTACATCAGCGTGAACAGCTCGACCGCCGCTTCTGCCGCTGCGGTGGCGAACGCTTCCGTTACCGGGTCCACGTACTTCTTCGTTCCCGGCAAGACGCTGACGGTGTCCGACCCGGCGAAAGGGGTGGCGGCGAAGGACAGCAACGTCTACGGCGTGCAGGTGAAGACCCCGCCCAGTGGCGGTGTGCTCACGCTGAACCCGGACGGCACGTTCGTGTACACGCCGAATCAAGGCACCACGGCGGACAGCTTCGTGTATCAGGCGAACGGCAATCCGAACGCGTCGGCGACGGTGATGCTCACCGCGTGCTCGTCGGGCAACGGGTGTCTGTCCGGGCCGCCGACGGCCGGCAACGCCGCCTACACGAGCAACATCGCCTCGCGGCTGCAGATCGCGGAGCCCGGTGTGCTCACGTACGCCAGCGATCCAAAGGGACTGCAGCTCACGGCGGCGCTGGTCGGCACCCCGACGGGCGGCTCCGTCATGCTCAATCCGGACGGCTCGTTCACGGCGAGCCCGGCAACGGCGCCAAAGGGCAGCGCCGCGTCCGCCAAGGTGACATTCCAGTACCAGGCGGTGAATGCGCAGAACACGGCGAGCAATACGGCGACCGTGACGGTGACGTTCAAGGGCGGCAGCGGACTGGTCGTGAACGTGCTCGATGCGCCTAGCACGCAACCTGGCAAGACACCGGTGACGATCAGCGACTATCGCTGGATCATCGAGGAAGACCGGACGTTCCAGATCGATCCGGCCTGCCAGGTGAATTCGCCCACGCGTCCGGCGACGTGTCCGCCGCTGCCGGTGCCGAGTCTCGGCGCCAACTTCCACACGAGCTACATGCCGGTGGTGGCGGCGGGCTGCGTCGGCGTCGCCGCGTGCGAATCGGGGCAGACGGTCTACGATCCTGTGAGCCAGACACACTTGCCGGCCGTGTGCGACATCGGCAACGGCGTGTGCCGGACAACGGCGGCGCAACAGGTGCCGGTGGACCCGTCACAGGTCGCGCTCGATCCGAGGAAGCGCTATTACATTTCGATCTTGCCGGGCAACGCGTACAACTCGTTCACGAACGGCGGCGGCGTTCCGCAGCCGGTCGATCCGGCCAATCCCTCGGGGCCGCAGCGGCAGTTCGACATTTCCAAAGACTGCCCGAGCGTCGCGAACTTCGCGCCGGGCACAGGCAAGTGTGGCAACGGCATGGGCGGCGCACCGATCGCGGCCGGACAGACCTCGGTCAACGTGTTGCTCGAAGAGTCGCCCTTCCCGACAGCGAAGGTCTCCGTGTTCGTGTTCGAGGACGATGCCCCGCTGAACGGCGAAGTGGACGTGAGCGGCGGCACCGACGTCTTGGGCACGGCCCGCGAGCCGGGTCTCGGCGGCTTCGAAATCAAGCTGTGGGACGACGCCGGCGGCACCGGCAGCCCGACCGGACAGATGACCTACGACATGTTCAACATGCCGCTGTCCAATTCGCTGCAAGGCATGATCGATCGATCCGATTACCGGTCTCAACGCATGCCCGATTTCCGCGTCGACCGACGGCCTCGTCGGCATGGTCCCGACGTGTCCGCGATACGAGTCGGACGGCAAGACGCTGTCGCCGCTCGTTGGTCAGGCGATCATCGCGAACCTGATGCCGGGCAGGTACGGCGTCATCGCGACGCCGGCGGCCGACCGCATCGCGCGCGGCGAGGAGTGGCTGCAGACGAACACGCTGGACGGTCAGAAAGCCCACGACTCGTTCATCAAGGTCGGCGGCCCGGCGTACTTCCAGGAGTTCGGCCCGGCGGGCTTCCATGTGTCGATCGGGTTTGCGAACCCGAAGATCATCAACGCGCGGCTGCCGTTGCTGTGCGCCACCTCGAGCTGCAACAACGGGCTCAAGGGCCGGGTGACGAACCTGCACTACAGCCGCCCGCCTGACGAGCACCTCTATGGCAGCCAGTCGCGCAAGCCGTTGAGCTTCACGCAATGCTACGTGAGCCTGGGCGATCCGGACGGCGAGGACTATGCGTTCACCAAGTGCAACGCGGACGGCACGTTCAGCTTCACGGGCCTGCCTGACGGCATTACCCGAATTACCGTGTTCGACCAGTGGAACGACCAGATCGTCGACGGGCTCGCTTCGGCCGTGATGCTCGGTGGCGGTACGGTGACGGACGCCGGAGATATCGCGGTGCTGCAGTGGCAGACGAATCTCTATACACGCACGTTCCTCGACACGAACGGCAACGGCGTGGGGGATCCGAGCAAGCCGGGACTCGCGCTATTGCCGACCAATATCCGGTTTCGCGACGGCAGCTATTCGGACTTCAACAACACGGACGCGAACGGCTATGCGTCGTTCAACGAAGAGTTCCCGCTGTTCAACTGGTATGTCGTCGATACCGACCTCACACGCTTCAAGCAGACGGGCGTGCATGTCGTCTATGACGCTGGCGGTCCGCCGGACGGCACGCCGGGTGGCGGCACGTCGACCATTGCGGCGAATATCGCAAACACGAAGGAAGCGGTCCCGCTGCCCAGGAACCTGCGGGTGCCGGGCGCGGTGTATTGCGACGACGCGGATTGCAACCAGCGCGGGGGCACGAATCCCTCGACCGGCCGGATTGATCCGCCGTGGGTAACCACGATGGGCTGGCAGGGCTTTTCGGGCCAGAGTTCGTTCATCGAGTTCGGCAAGGCACAGTTCGCCGCGAACGAAAATGGCGGCATCCACGGCGAAGTCATCTACGCTTCGACGCGGCCGTTCGACGATCCCGCCTTGCTCGTGCACACGAAGTGGACGCCCGACGTACCGGGCGTCACCGTGAACCTGTATCAGGAAGGCGTCGCGGCGGACGGCTCCACGAGCCTGAAGCTCGTCGACACGACGAAGACCGCGAGCTGGGACGACTGGGCCCAGGGCTTCCGTTCGGACGGCGTACCGAACATGAACTGTCCAGGCCAAAGCACCAGCGATCCGTATTTCTTCACGCTGAAGAACACCACGAACTGGCTCGACCCGCAGCAGCGTGTACTGCCGAACTATTCGCAGTTCAAGTGCTATGACGGGATGCACGTGTTCAACCAGGTGCAGCCAGCGCCTTTCGACGGCATGTACCAGTTCCCGAGCGTGACGAGCCGCGACCCGAAATCCGGGCTACCGACCGGGACCAACTGCACGATCTGCCAGGCGAACCCCACGAGGGACGGCACGCAAATGCTGCCGCCCGGAAAGTACGTGGTGGAGATCATCGTGCCGCCGGGCTATGAACTCGTGAAGGAGGAGGACAAGAACATCCTGATCGGCGATAACTACATCGCTCCGGTCACGCAGCAGTTCGCCGGGATCGGCGACATCTTCATCCTGCCCGACCAGGCGGCGATGAATTCCACTTACAACCGGAACAACCCGCAGAATCCGACCACGAATCTCGGCTCAACCCCGCACGCCGAAGGCGACACGGGCGACGTCGAACGTTTCTGGCCGTGTGTCGGCGAGTTGCGGATCGTACCCGACTACATCAGCCTGTTCCCGGGCTCGCAGGAAGTCGCGCCGTTCGCCGGGGCATCGCGGAATCTGTGCGACCGTAAAGAGGTGCAGCTCACCGACCAAAGCTCCGTGGAGGCGAAGTTCTGGATCTTCAGCTCGACGCACGTTGCCGCGCACTACACCGGCTTCATGCTGGACGACTTCTCTTCTGAGTTCGATCCCTATTCGCCGCAATTCGGCGAAAAGTTCGCAGTACCGAACGTACCGGTGTCGTTCAAGGACTTCGCGGGCAACGAAATTTCGCGCACCTATTCCGACCAGTGGGGCATCTTCAACGGGCTGACCTACTCGACCTGGCAAGTCAATCCGCCGAACCCAACGGGCTACGCGCCGACGATGATGGTCGCCTGCATGAACGACCCGTACATGCCCGACCCGGCGCACAAGGGGCAAACCATCAAGGACCCGCTCTACAACCCGGCATACAGTCAGTTCTGCTACGAGATTCCGTTCATGCCGGGACAGACGCAGTACATGGACACGCCGGTGGTGCCCGTCCAGGCCTTCGCGGATGGGTACAACCAGGTCGACTGCGCCTATCCGGACGGCACGCCGGGCATTGCCTCGGTGACGGGCGACTCGATTCCCGGCAACTCGTCCGCGGGTAGCAATGGCGGCGCGGGTCCGTGGGTCAGTGCACCCCTGAAGACGCTGACGATCACGTCGGTCGGGACGCAACAGGTGCCGAACAACGCGTACACCGGGCCGAGTGCCACCAAGGCGCCGTTCAACCAGAAGTTCATCACGCGCAATTACGGTTTCGGCCAGCAACAGGGCACCGTGACGATCGCAGGCATCCCGGCTACGGTGAAATCGTGGAGCGACGCGAAGATCACCGTGGTGGTGCCGCCTCTGCTCGGTCCCGATGCGGCCTGCACGATCCAGCAGCGCGGGGTGGCGACGCCGACCCAGTGCGGCCAGCTCGTCGTCACCGCGGCCAGCGGCAAGCGCTCGATCGACGCGGTCACCGTCACGGTAGGCGGCAAGCAGCCCACCTTTGTGAGCGGCGAAAACACCGCGGGCAATTCGATCCAGACCGCCATCGACAATGCCACCCCGGGCGACATGATCGTCGTCGGCCCAGGCACTTACAAGGAGATGCTCGTCATGTGGAAGCCGTTGCGGCTGCAAGGCGTGGGTGCAACGTCCGTGACGGTTGATGCGAACCCGCATCCGTCGGGCAAGCTCGATCCGTGGCGCAGGGAGGTCGGGTGCCTGTTCGGCGATGCGCTGAACGGCGGGCTGATCTCGGCGAGCAACCCGTACGATCCGACCGGCGCGTACAGCTGCCTCGCCTCGATGCAGCGCAAGATCGACGGGATACCGTTCGAGCCGACTTCGGGTTGGGACTTCAACCTCAACGGCAACCTCGCCGAGACGCTGATCGAACCAACGCTGATGGGCGCGTACGAAGGCGCGGCAATCACCGTGCTCGGCAAGGGCGTGAAGGACGTGCTCGTGGGCGGTGTGCTGACACAGGACCAGAACTGCGTCGCGAACGGGATTTGCACGCCGCTCACCAACAGTGCCGCGGACTGCAATACCTATTCGAGCAACTTCCTGTGCAACCCGTCTCGCATCGACGGCATGTCGTTCACGAACAGCTCGCAAGGTGGCGGCGGCATTTACCTGCATGGATGGAACCACTATACGGAGGTGTCGAACAACCGCGTCTTCTCGAACGCGGGAACGCTCACGGGCGGCATCATCGTCGGCCAGGTCGAAGTGCCCGACGCCACCATTGCGGCGAATAACGTGACGCAGCTGCCGTTCCTCTACAACATCCACGTGAACGTGCACAACAACCAGGTCACGTCGAACGCTTCGTACGGCGACGAAATCAATTCGACCACGCCGTCTTCGGCAGGAGGGGTGACGTTCTGCTCGGGCGCCGACTACTACAAGTTCAATTACAACTGGGTATGCGGCAACATCAGCAGCGGTGATGGCGGCGGTGTCGCGCACTTCGGCTTCAGCTACAACGGCGACCTGTCGCACAACTGGATCCTGTTCAATCAGAGCAACAACCCGACGCTGCCGACGTACGGCGGCGGGCTGATCGTTCAGGGCGTGCCCCCCGACGGCACCTTCTGCGAGAACTCGACCGTTGACATCGACTGTGCGCCGCAGCTTGCGGACGGCGCAGGCCCGGACATCACGATCGACGGCAACCTGATCGTCGGCAATACGGCGGAAAGCGGCAAGGGCGGCGGCCTGCGTCTGCAGAACGTCAACGGCACCGACGTGCAACGGAGTCCTAACGACAGTTCGAGGTGGTATCGCGTGAAGGTCACCAACAACATCATCGCGAACAACGTGGCGGGCTGGGCGGGCGGCGGTGTGTCGCTGCAGGATGCTGTGGCCGTCAGCTTCATCAACAACACGGTCATCTCCAACGACTCGACCGCTACGGCCGGGGTGCTGTTCAACACGTCCGCCGCAACCCAGGCCAATGTCGGGCCCCCGAACTGCACGACTTCGGGAGCGGAAACGACGTGCCAGCCGACCACGACCTCGCAGTACGAGCCGGCCGGGCTCGAGACCGCGCGCCATACGCAGAACCTGGTGGCGGCGTTCACCAAGCCGAACGTGAAGTGTCCGGCAGGCAACCCGAGCTGCACGACGTTCTCGAACCCGGTGCTGACGAATGACCTGTTCTGGCAGAACCGCACGTTCTACATCACAGTGGGAGGACTGGATCCGGGCATCGCGGGGCTGCAGAACGTGGTCACGCTGAATCCGCCGCTGAATCAGGCCGGACACGCCACGGGCTACTGCGATCCGAAGGCGGTCTACTGGGATATCGGCGCGTTCGGCGATACCGGAGCCGCCAACCATGCGTCCGGTCTCAAGATGAACCCGCTCTACTCGATCCTGACCGACGCCGGCGACTATCCGAACGCAAACAACAGCGGATCGAATCCGGATGTCGTCCAGCAGTACTGCAACGGTGCGCGCGTGCCGCCGGAGGCGGGTGGCATCGGCATCACGGTGCCCCCGGGCATCGCGGACACGGTGCTGCCGAATCCGTTGTTCAGCCTGCTGCCGTCGGCGACACCGGACGAGGGCAACAACTGGATCAACATGTCGTACGGTCCGCTGTCGCTGTTCAACGAGGCAAGCACGGGAGCGCAACTCAACGTACTGCTCGGCAACTACACCATCCCGGGGAACTCGCCGGCGGTCAACCATGCGACAGCAGCCGGTGCGCCGAATCACGACATCTTCGGCACGCCGCGGCCGCAGCTGGGTGCCTACGACATCGGCGCAGTGGAGTTCGTGCGGTCCGGCGTGATTGCGTCGCAGCCGTACCCGCTTGCGCTGGGGGTCAACAGTCCGGCGACGCTGGCCGGCCTGCTGCAGGGCATCTTGCCGAACGCCGCGAATAGCGGAGGCACCGGCGGTCTGCCTGCGCTGCCGGCCGCGCCTCCCGCGGTGACGACACCGGCCGGTGCAAACACGCTCGGAGCGTTGCCATGAGCAAGCGTAGCCATCGGGTGCCGCGCGCAGTGCTGCTTGCCGGTAGTGTCTGCCTCGCCGCGGCCGTGCTTCAGCCGGCCGCAGGCCAGGAAAGTGCGAGCCCGGCGCACAAGCCAGCGGGCGCGGCGGCGAAGCAGTCGCCGTACTCGCCGGCGAACCTGCCGCAGCGCGCGCAGGGCTATTACGAACTGGCGCAGGGCATCGACAAGCTGAGCGTGCGCCGCACGGCATCCGGCAACCTGATTCGTTTCAGCTATCGCGTGACGAATCCGGTCGCGGCCAGACCGCTCGGCGAAAAAACCGCGACGGCCGTGATGTTCGGGCGGACGAGCCATGCGTTACTCGAAATCCCGGTGATGGACAAAGTCGGTGCGTTGCGCCAAAGCGGTCCGCTGCAAACCGGTCAGGAGTACTGGATGGTGTTCTCGAACAAGGGCGGAGTGATCAAGGCCGGGGAGCGCGTCGACGTTTTCGTGGGGACGTTTCACGTCGACGGGTTGATCGTCCAATGACCGCGCAAACGCTTTTCGTGCGCAGATAAAGAGGAGATGCCTCATGAAACGCTTTCTTTCGCTGGCCATCCAGAGCGCGTCGGTGGTGACGCTTCTGGCGAGCGCTCCGGCCGTGCTTGCGGGGTCTTCTGCGGCAAGCGCGCAGACCGCGGGAGCGGCGCACATGAGCGCGGCGCAGATCGTCGAGCGCAACGTCGCCGCGCGCGGCGGCTTGCAGGCGTGGCGCGCGGTCAACACGATGACGATGTCGGGGCAGCTCGAGGCGGGCGGCACGAAGAACACCAGGCTTCCGTTCACGATGACGCTCAAGCGCCCGCACAAGAGCCGCATCGAGGTGCGCTTCAACGACCAGACCGCGTTCCAGGTCTACGACGGCGCGCGGGGCTGGAAGGTCAGGCCGTTCCTCGGCCGCAACGAAGTCGAGCCCTATAGCCCCGCCGAGGCGAAGGCAGCTGCATCGTGGGCCGAGCTGGATGGCCCGCTCATGGACTACGCGGCGAAGGGCACGCGAATCGACGTGCTCGGGATGGAGATGGTTGAAGGCCACCGCGCGTATGTGCTGAAGCTCACGACGAAAGACAACACGTCACGCCGCGTATGGATCGATGCGTCCAGCTTCCTTGAAGTGAAGATCGACGGCGATCCGCGCAAGCTCGACGGCAAGATGCACAACGTCGCCATCTTCTATCGCGACTACCGGAAGGAAGGTGGCCTCGTCATGCCGCATACGCTGGAGACGGCTGTCGTCGGCGCGAGAGGCGCGCACAAGCTGTTCATCGAGAAGGTCGCGCTCAACTCGCAGGTGGACGACAGTCTCTTCGCCAAGCCGCAGATCGCCGTGGCGAAAGTGACGCATCCGGCGCCGGCCGTCGGCGCGAACGCGGTCCTGAGCCCGCACCCAACGACGAGCGCGAGCGCCGGCGCAAGCGGCAATGCCAATGCGAACGCCCGCGCGCACCAGAGCGCGAGCCACTAGCCGCCGGGCGCACCGATGAGGTCGACCGCCATGAAACCAGTCGCAGTATGGGTGCTCGCCAGTTGCCTCGCGGCCGTCGTCTTTGCGAGCGAGCAGATACCGGCGCAGGATCTGAGCGTGGATCAGATCGTCGAGAAGAACGTCGAAGCGAGAGGCGGTCTGGACGCCTGGCGCAAGGTCCAGACCATGATCTGGTCCGGCCACGTGGATAGCGCCAATGCGCCCGCACCGGATCTGCCGTTCGTCCTCGCCATGAAGCGCCCGAACAAGACACGCTTCGAGGTCACGGTATTCAACCAGAAGTCCGTGCGCGTGTTCGACGGCAGGCAAGGCTGGAAACTGGGCCCGAACGGCATGGGCAGCGCCACGCCGCGGCCGTACTCGATGGAGGAGGCGACGTCGGCGCGCGACGAGCAGGTGATCGACGGGCTCTTGATCGACCATGCAGCGAAGGGCGTCAGCGTCACGCTCGAGGGCAAGGATCAGGTGGGCGGGCGCGACGCGTATCGTCTCGCCGCGACGCTGCCTTCCGGCGTGACGCGCCACGTGTGGGTCGACGCTCGAACTTTTCTCGACGTGCAGATCGACCGCCAGGTGCGCACCCCGCTCGGCCAAACGGTGCTTGTGCTCGTGCAGTACAGCGACTTCAGGAGCGTCGACGGGCTGCAAATGCCGCTTTCGATCGTGAGCGGCGCCGTGGCGTCCGACAAAAAGGACAAGCTGACGATCGACAAGGTCTCGCTCAATCCGGCGCTGGACGATGGCATCTTCACGAGGCCCGCGCCGCCGCAGATGCATCAGCGCAAATCGGTATCCATCGACGTCGATGCCTCGCCGGTGCTGCCTGGCGCCGGGCATCCGTCGCCCTGATCATGAACGGCGCGGGTAGCGGGCCCCGAGGCCGCGCAGCGGCACGCGGTAAGGCCGCCGCCCACGCCGGCTGCAAAGCTGGCGGAAAAGCAGAGTCTTTCGATACTGCGCGAACTGACCGTGCCGTGGCAGGACCTCTTTTCGATCGTGGAAGATTATCCGGACCACGACGTCGCGTTGATCGGCATCGACCAGAACCCCGCGCAGAGCCAGATTCGCATCACGGCCGAAGCGAAGAACGTCGACGCGATGATCGCGTACCTGAAGTATCTGCAGACGAGTGTGCTGCTTCGCGAGGCCGTGCTCAACGATCACCTGGTCGAAAACAATGTGCCAGGCAAGCCGGTTCGTTTCCAGATCACCGCCGTCTGGAGAAAGTCATGAATGCCGATGCTTTGCGCGACCGGCTGCTGACATTGCGGTTCGAGCTACGGCGCTTGTTCGGGATGCCTGGGATCATAGGCGTCCTGATGATTGGCGCGGCGGCCCTCATGGGTGCCGAGATCTCGAGCGTGGACGCCGACACGAAAGAGATGCGAGCCCCGTTCACACAGGCGGCAAAGACGCGCCATCCGGTCGACAAGCAGAGTGCGCAGGTAGACGCGGTGGCGCTCGACGCCTTGCCGGAACTGTTCCCGCGCTTTTCGCAAAGCGCCGACGATATCGCTTCGATATTCGAGCAGGCGCGCGGCAGCAATCTGACACTCGGGTCCGCCGAGTACCAGGTGAGCACGGATGCGGGCACGCGCTTCACGCGCTATCAGGTGATGCTGCCCGTGAAGGATCAATACAGTGCGATCCGGCATTTCCTTGCTTTGGTGCTCAATAACGTGCCGAATGCGGCGCTACGGGAAATCCATGTCGAGCGTCCCGCGGTGGACGGCAATATTCTAGACGCGCGCGTGCGCTTCGAACTGATCTACCGGAGCGCCCAGCCATGAAACCCCCTCTGCCCATGCGTGTGCTGCTGGTCATTTGCGCCATCGCGGCCGCCGGGGCAGGGTATCGCGTGCTGGTCGCGGCGCGCCAGATGCCGGCGCAAGTCGCCATGCCCGGCAGTCCTCGCAACGATACGCACACGCGGCCAGATGCCAGGCACCGCACGCCGGCGTCCGAGACCGCGGCGAAGACTGCGGCCTCGGCCTCCGCGGCGCACGCCGCCGCCGCCAGCACGGCGGCATCAGCGGCCCATGCCAGGCTGGTCGCATTGCGCGCGCCGCTTTCCCTCGAATCGGCCCACGATCCGTTCACCGCCTCTTCGTGGCTTCCGCCGCCGCCGCCCGTGGCAGCGCCGGCCGAGCCGGTGCGGCCCCCACCGCCCACCGCGCCGCCCGTGCCTTTCGGCTACGTGGGGCAAATCGATGCGAAGGCCGCCACGCCGCAAGTCTTTCTCAGCAACGGGGATCAATTGCTGATCGTGTCGCCGGGCGACGTGATCGACAACCAGTACCGCGTCGAGTCGGTGTCGGAGTCGGACGTCGTGCTGACTTATTTGCCGCTGCACGAAAGGCAGGTGGTAGCCATTCCACGAGAGGACAAGTAAATGAAAACCTCACGCCCACGGGGTGCGAGCCGCGACGTGGACAGCGGCCCATCGATACGCCTCTCGACAGTCGTCCTGTTCCCGGCAGCGTGCCCAGGCGCGATGGAAATCGCGAGAAGGCGCGCGTTCGCCGTTGCCGTTTCCGTGCTCGCCATCAGCGGCTGCATGCACGTGCCGAATATTCACGACAATCCGACCGACGCACAGGTGAAAGTCGATTATCTGAACCAGCGCAACGCCCAGGTCAACACGCTGCTCGACCAGGCCGATCAGTACCGCAAAAACTTTCAGTTTGACGAAGCGATCCGCAACCTCTTTCAGGCGTACGACATCGATCCGACCAATGAGCGCATACGCAAAATCGGTTTGCAGATCGATCAGGACCGCAAGGATCTGGCCATCCTGCAGGAAGCCGAACGCATGATGAAGCGCGGCGCCTATGCGCAGGCGGCCGAACGGGTGCATCGCGTGCTGGTGGAGAACCCCACCAACACGCTCGCCCAGCAGATGCAGACGGAACTCAACGCCAGGCTCAGTCAGCAGCGTGCGGAGCGCGATGACAAGCTGGCGGCATCGTCCATCATGCAAAAACCCGTGACGCTGCAGTTTCGCGACGCGAACGTGCGCATGGTGTTCGAAGCGTTGTCGCGCACCACGGGGCTCAACGTGATCTTCGACCGCGATGTCCGCGCCGATCTGAAGACGACGATCTTCGTGACGAACGCTTCGGTGCAGGACACCGTCGACATGATCCTGATGCAGAATCAGCTCGACAAGAAGCAGCTCAACGCGAATACGCTTTTCATTTACCCGGCCACTCCCGCCAAGCAGCTCGAATATCAGGAACTCAAGGTGCGTACGTTCCAGTTGTCGAACGTCGATGCCAAGCAGATCCAGCAGTTGCTCAAGAGCATTCTGAAGGTCAAGGAGGTTGTGATCGACGAGCATGCGAATACCGTGACGGTTCGCGGCACGCCGGACACGATCAAGGTGGCCGAGGAGATGATCGCCGCGCAGGACCTGCCGGATCCCGAGGTGATGATGGAGGTCGAGGTGCTGGAGGTCTCGCACGAGCGCCTCACCGATCTCGGCATCGACTGGCCGAATTCGTTCACGATGTCGACGCCGAGCACCGCGACCACATGGGGCATCCTGCATCATCTGACGATCAATGAACTGAACGTCAGCAGCCTCTCGGCCACGGCCAACTTCAAGCTCACCGATACCGACGCGAATCTGCTGGCGAGCCCGCGCATCCGGACGCGCAACAACGATAAGGCACGCATCATGATTGGCGACAAGGTGCCGGTGATTTCGAGTTCCAGCACGCCGAGCACGAGCGGCCCGTCTTATACGCAGATGATTCAGTATCTCGATGTGGGCATCAAGCTCGAAGTGCAGCCGCGGGTCTATCGCGACGGCGATGTCGGCATCCAGCTGAATCTCGAAGTCAGTAACATCACGAATACGATTTCGAGCAGCAATGCAAACGGCCTGAATTCGCTCGCCTATCAGATCGGAACACGCAGCGCATCGACGAGTCTGCGCCTGCGCGACGGCGAAACGCAGATTCTCGGCGGCCTGATCTCGGATGAAGACCGCAGGAATGCGAACAAGGTGCCCGGTCTCGGGCAGTTGCCGGTATTGGGGAGGCTGTTCTCGAACCACCAGGGCGACCACGTCAAGACCGAGATCGTGCTGCAGATCACGCCGCACATCGTGCGGCCGCAGCTCGCCGCCGATGCGGACACGCAGGAGTTGTGGTCGGGCACCGACGTCAACGTGCACGCCGATCAGCTGCGGCTGGACCCCGTCGTGGCGAACGCGGCAACGCCCCTCGCGCCGGCGACGAAGCCGGTGCCGGGGATGGTCGGCGGCGGCACGGTTGGCGGCGCGTCTTCGCGAGGGGGCGCCCAGGCGTATCCCGCGTTGCCTTCGCCCGAGAACGGCGCGTTCGGACAGATGGCGCCGGCGCCGCGCACCACGCCGCCGCCCGAACCCTACGGCGGACGCTTCTCGCGAACGCCCACGCCACAAGCGGTTCCCGCACCGCAGTCGGCCCAGGGCGCAGCGCCTGCACCGGCCGCGCCAGCGGCAGCAGATCAGGCGGCCGGCGAAACAGAGGTAGTCGTGGCACCGACGCCTGCGCCTGCGCCACCGCCCCCTGCACCCCCAGCGCCGCCCGCATCGCTGCAGATGCCGCCTGGCACCATGCCGAGCGATAACCCGCTGCGCCCGGTCGAGAGCGGGTATTGAACCGTGGCTACCGGAACGTGCGCGATGCGCCTGCGCGGCACACGCCGGCTCGATCAGCGTGGATTCACGCTGATCGAGCTGGTGATCACGCTCGCGCTCGTGGGCATACTCGCGCTCGCGATCATGCCGTTTTCCGAACTGATGGTGCAGCGACAGAAGGAGCAGCAACTGAGCGATGCGTTGCGCGAGATCCGTACCGCGCTCGACGCCTACAAGGAGGCGAGCGATACCGGTCTCATCGACAAGGATGCGGAAGCGTCCGGTTATCCGCCGAGCCTGGCCGTGCTCGTGACGGGCGTGAAGAACGCCAGAGATCCGAAAGGCGGCCTGCTGATGTTCCTGCGTCACGTGCCGCGCGATCCCTTTTTTAACGGCGACCCGGACACGCTCGCGGAGGATACGTGGAACGTGCGGGCCTATGGAGAGCCGCCGGATCAGGCGGCGGGTGGCGAGCCCGTCATGAACGGCGAACAGGCCGGAAAAGATGTGTTCGACGTGTCGTCGAAATCCGATCGCGTCGGCATCAACGGTATCCCGTACAGACAATGGTGACGGCGCGTCATGAAACCCGCTCACACGCACAAGACCGGCGGCTTCACGCTGATCGAACTCGTTGTCGTGATGGCCATCATCGGCCTGCTTCTGACGATCGCCGTGCCGCGCTATATGCACAGCATCGAGCGCGGCAAGGAGCAGGTCCGCCGGCAGAATGTCGCGGTGATGCGCAATGCAATCGACCAGTACTACGGGGACAACGGTCAATATCCCGAGACGCTCGACGAACTGGTGGCGAAGCATTACCTGCGCGCCGTTCCCATCGATCCGGTCAACGGCGACGACAAATGGGCGGTGATCGCTTCGCCGGACGAAAACAAGCCGGGCGTCTACGACGTGGCGCCCGCGAGCAGTCCTCAGGGGGCGCCACCGCGCACGGAGGGGGCCGCCAAATGAACCGCGCGGCTCGTTCCTCGCGCGCAGCCGGGCTCGCGAAAGCGCGTGCGAGGCGGCGCGGCCAGCGCGAGCGCGGGCTCGTGTTGCTGGCGCTGTTGATTGCGCTGATGCTGATGTCGATCGCGTTGGCCGGCGCGCTCGACGTGTGGTCGCTGCAACGCCGCCGCGAACAGGAGAAGCAATTGCTGTTCGCCGGCAATCAATACCGGTTGGCGATTCTGCGGTACTACCGGATCGGCCGGGCTTATCCCGCATCGGTCGATGAGCTGGTCAACGACACGCGCTTTCCCAAGCCTTTTCATCATCTGCGTTTTGCTTATCCCGATCCGATCACGGGCAAGAACGACTGGGAGCCCATGCTGCAGGGTGATCGTCTCTACGGTGTCTTCAGCCGCTCGCAGGAGGCCACGATCAAGCGCGCGGGCTTTCCGCGGCAATACGAGGACTTCGAGGGGGCGGAGACATACGATGGGTGGAAGTTTGTCTTTTTGGCGCCGGGTTTGCGAACCACGCAGAGCAACGCCGGCGGCCTTGCCGCGCCCGGGAAAGCAACCAGCTTTCCTGCGCTCTCCGGCTTCGATGGCGGGTTTCTCCCGGGGCAGCGCGTGCCCGGCTCGCGCTGACGCGCCGGCAGGGATTCGACCTTGCACCATTTGACGTCACGACCCTATTAGACGGACGAATTCGCGCGCGCAATCTTCATCGGGGCGTAATCGCACGAAATCCCTCTGTAAGTGACTCGACCTATCCTTAGTGGGGCACGTGTGTGTGCGTGGTTCGGGTTTACACGCGTCACGCGTTTTATCGACCCCTTGGAGGCGACAAATGAAAGTTCGGCGTTTTTTCGCAGCCCTGTTGGCTGTATCGCTTGTTCTGGCGCTTCCGGCTACCGCGAGTTATGCATGCGACGGCACCGGATATAACCAGCCAGGACAGGGAAAGTAGACCGGCCAGCGTAACCGGAAATTGAGCCAAACGCCGCTTGGCAGCGAACGCTCGCCGAGTCGTGTGGTCGCACCGTAAATCATAAGGATTGCCAGGGAATCGCCTCGCCGCAGCGTCGTCGCCCCGTTCGGATAATATTCCGGCCTCTACATCAGGTATGCTGAGTCCCATCAACATCACCGGACTACCGCGAAACAGGGGAGCGAAGACATGCGGCGTGTCGTTTTTAATCAGAAGGGCGGAGTAGGCAAGTCAACAATCGTTTGTAATCTCGCAGCAATCAGCGCGAACGAGGGCCGGCGTACGCTGGTCATCGACCTCGACGCCCAGGCAAATTCGAGCCAGTACCTGTTGGGCAGTGCGTCGGTGGATGCGAAGCCCAACGTCGCGGACTTCTTCGAGACGGCGTTGACGTTCAGCTTCAGGCCGATCGAGGTCGCGTCGTTCATTCATTCGACACCTTTCGAGAATCTGGATGTGATGCCCGCGCATCCCGACCTCGACACGCTGCATGGCAAGCTCGAGTCGCGCTACAAGATCTACAAGCTGCGGGACGCGCTCAAAGAGCTCGACATGTACGATGCGATTTACATCGACACGCCGCCAGCGCTGAACTTCTACACGCGCTCTGCGCTGATCGCGGTGGAGCGCTGCCTGATTCCATTCGACTGCGATGACTTCTCGCGCCGTGCGCTCTATACGCTGCTCGAGAACGTGAAGGAGATTCAGCAGGATCACAATGCCGATCTCACGGTTGAAGGAATCGTCATCAACCAGTTCCAGCCGCGCGCGAGCCTGCCTCAAAAGCTCGTCGACGAACTCGTCGATGAGGGATTGCCGGTGCTGTCGTCGCGGCTGTCGTCTTCGGTAAAGATTCGCGAATCCCATCAGCAGGCGAAGCCCGTCGTTCACCTCGATCCGGGGCACAAGCTCACGCGCGAGTTCATCGCGCTCCATCAGGAACTGAGCGGGGCTTGAGGCAACTGCACCGAGGGCAGCGAAGGACAACACCGGTTTACGCCCTCGGCGGAGTGTGCAAGTATTCCTCGCACCGTGTGGCACGACGACTCTTGCTCTCTTGCGAGGTACAGAATGGACTGGAGGTTCTGGAAGACGGAGAAGCGTCAGGAGGAGACGGCGCACAACTGGCCCACCGACACGCATGAATCGTTGCGGCAACTCCTGAGCATGTACCAGGGTGCGGCCGCAACGCCGTTCGCGAGTTGGGCCGCGCCGGGCATTGCGTTTGCACCCGACGTCGAAGCGACGGCACAAAACGGGGTCAAGGGCTACCAGCTTGCGCTCTGGTTCTGGCTGTTTGCCGAGAAGCACGGCACCATCGCGGCGAGGATGGCACGCGAAAGTTTCTGCCTGCTCGCCGATGCGGCGCAGCCGTCGTCGGGAGACGCTATCGATGCGCTGCTCGATCTGGAAAACCGCGTGGCGCATTCCGTCGAGGCCATTGCCGCTGAACAACGCGTCTTCATGCAGGAAGGCCTTGCGGTGGAGTTGCCGACGGAATTCTTTCTGGCGACCGGCACGCTCAGGCTCAGCCCCGACTCGCCTTTCGCGGGGAATGCGCAGACGTCCCTGCAAGGCAACGACTTCAAGCTGGCAGACTGCTTTCGCCACGCCACGGACGAAGCCTTGTCGGTTTTCCGGCCGATGATAGCGGCGGTCGAATTCGACGCGAAATCGCTGCCCAACTGGAAATGGAGCAGCCGGCCGGGCGCGGCCGAGCGACATTTGCAGCGGCGCCACAGCAATCCACTGTTCCCGCTGCATCGACAGATGGTGACGGCCCACGATGTTCACGAAGCCCGTGTTGCAGACAATCAGGCGCTTCAGGATATTCGCGCCGAACTCAATGAGGTGAGGCACGCGTTCTTCCAGCAGCAGGAACTGCCGTTGAACTGGCTGGCGTACCTCGAAAGCTATCGGGACCATGTCGATAGACTCGATGAACGCCGGCTGGTAGCAGGCGGACAGAACGCGGCGCTCGGCGACGCGATAGCCGCGCTGCGTGCCGACATCCTCGCGACGTGGCGCTCCGAGATCCAGAAGAGCCGGCACAGTCTCGACGCACTCGACCGCGACGAAGCGCAACGGGCCGAACGACGTGCGCTCCTGTACGGATGCGACTGGACCGCTCAACTATTGAGTCATGGCTCCCTGATACCACCGGAGGAAGTCGTTCCCGCACTGCTGAGCGAATCTCCACCTGAACTCGAGAAGGCGGTGACCGGGCTGCAAGCCGAGCCCCGCTTGCATGAAACGCTTGCGCATTGCAAGGCAGGCGCGCATCGGCTCGTGAATGAGCTTCGCGCGGCAGGTCACGATTTTCCGGATATGACCGAGAAGCTTCGGATTCTGGAGGGCTCGCCCGGGCAACTGCCGGCTTGAGCCGTGCGCCGGAGTCAGTGCGGCTCGCAGTTTGGCGACTGTGTGACCAAAGTGCTGCGACGGACCTTGCACGCCTCTTTGTTGCGCGGCAGACGTCGAAAAACGATTCGATGCCGTGTTGGGGACCGGGTTGGCGGGAAGCGCCGCAAACGGTCAGTCAGCGTCGCGGGGTAGATCATCGTCAATCGCGCGTGACCGCCGTACCCGTTGACGCTCGAGAGCAGCCAAAATCCCGCCGGATTAGTCCAGCTCCACTTCCACAACGTCAGGCAGCGTAGTCCGGCGCGAAGCGGGGAGTTCCACGGCGAGTTTTCCGTCCTTGAACTCGCTCTTCAGCGGCTTCCCATCGCCCAGAAGGAAAACAGCCTTCGGCATAGCGGCGAGTCCCTCCAGCGTTAGGCTTTTGTCGGTGGGCGCGATCAGGTCGGCGTCCAACGCACGCTCCGTTTTTTTGAACTCGGGAATGGCGAAGAGGAATCGCACGCCGTTCGTTGCAGTGGCGGGAACGGACGCCTTTTCATGCCTGGGTAGCGCGCCGGCGCGCACCGCCGCGTCGTTCACCTTCATCCAGTCCGCGACCACCGCCATGTCTTTGTAGGCGTTCGGATGGAGTTCGCCGTGCGCGTCCGGGCCAACATCGAGCAGGTAATTGATGTTGAGCGACCGAGCGAGCGCAAGGTTGCCCAGCACAAAGCCGTTGGCATAGAACGGGGCATCGTTGTAGGCCCACCCCTGGGTCCACGTCGTACACCACTCGGCCCAGTAGTCGCGCGCGACCTCACGCGTCTCGAGCGCGGGGCCTTCAAAGGTGACGTAGTCGCCATCGTGGAAATAGCGCGGTGACAGCACGATGTCGGGCTGAAGCTCGCGGACACGCGCCTGAGTCAGGCGCGGTGCCCCCTCCGCCGGCGCCGGAATGGCGCCGTCGAACCAGAGCAGATCGATCTTGCCGTAGCGGGTCAGGAGCTCCTCCACCTGCCCCTTGATCATGGCGTTATACGCCGCCAGATGCTTCGCCTTCTCCTGCGTCTTTTGCTCTGTGCGCGGTTTGAGGTCAGGATCGAGCTCGGGAAGCCAGGGATTCATTTTTGCCGTGCCGTAGTCCATGAAGTTCATGTAGTCGCGGTCGAAATACCAGTTCGGCGGCGAGTAGTAGAGACCGACTTTGAGTCCATACTTGCGGCAGGCCTCGACGAACGGTTTCACGAGATCGCGCCCGTGCATGAAATTCTTCGTGCTGAAGTCGCCGTAGGCGCTCGGCCAGAGGGCAAAGCCCTCATGGTGGCGGGTGGTCAGCACGGCATAGGTGAAACCCGCGGCCCTGGCTGCAGCGATCCACTTGTCGGGGTCGTAGTTCTGCGGATCGAAGTCTTTGGCCGCGGCCCAATACTGGTTGGGTGTGATTGCCGGTGGCTTGCCATCGAAATTCCAGTCCGCTTCACGGACGATTCGTTCCTGCTCCTTGGGATCGGTGATCGTCTTGTTCTTCCAGACCCCGACCATCATGGCCCAGGAAAGATCCCCAACCCTCTTGCCCCGTGTGTCGAAGACGCTACTCAAACCCCAATGAATGAACAGGCCGAAACCCGCCTGTGGGAACCATTGCGCGCCAGCGGCCGCCGTGTGTGGAACGGACTTGACCTCGGGCTCGTCGACGATACCGATGGCGCCTTGCTGGGCGTTGGCATCAGTGATTTCGGCATGCGTCTTGCCATTCTTTGGCTCGGCGCCAAACGGCTGTGGGGCAGCAGATGCCTGGAGGACGTCGGCCCAGGCGTATGACGTGGCACTTGCAAGGAGAGGCAGACTGAGGAAAGTGCGACGAGAGAAAGGCATGGGACACCCCGTTAAAATCATTTAGTAGCGTAGCGAAATTCTGTTCGTTCGACATCGCCTGGCAGCACGGGAAAGTGGCGCGTCTATGCCGTCGGTGCGCCAAGTTATTCCAGCACCGGTGCCAACTGTGCTACCTCTCGCGTCGCCTGATTGAGCAAGTAGGTGAGATTCTCGTGGGGGTACGGATTGCCGTTGTCTGCAGCGCGGTCCAGATCACCCCATCGGGCCTCGAAGGCATCTGCCGACATAAAGGCCGTCGCTGCAGAACTGAGTACCCATGGTCTACCGACCTCATCTCGATGAATAAGCGATCACCCAGTGAATATGAGAATCGTCATCCGTCGCAACAGCAGCCAGGCCGATCGTGGCGAGTTGCCATATCTGCTGTTTCCGAACGTTAAATGATCGTAGTCGTTACCGCGAATGTCCGGTGGCGGTGCAATGTCTCCTTCACTTAGCAACTGTCGGCGTGCGATACGTCCATCGCTTGCAACCCAATAATCCGGCATTCAAATGAAAATTTGAGGCTGTGCCGGACGCTCTAAGGCGTGTTGCCGGTCCAGTCTCCAGTTGGACGTACCCCTTTTTTCAATTTGACTAGAAAAGGAGCGGCTGCCGACTGGTCGGGTTCATTCGGCTGGTAGTCGGTCGTTTGCCAGTGTTGTTGTCAACCGGAAGTTCCTTCCGGCAATTGCGTCGGAGCACTATGCTTTTTAATGGCTAAGGGATACGTGCGAGATGCCGACTTGATTCCGCGCGCCTTTGGAGGGCATCCGCGCCGCGCCGAATCTGATCAGCGCGACGCGCGAATCAATTCACGGGCTGACCGAACTCCGCCAGGTTAATGCTCCCCATTCAAACCTGAGCCCGTTGATCTACGCGAGCAGGAAGTCGGTCGCGGACTGCACCCGTCCGAATAGACCGAGAATGACCGAGCAACTCGCGGCCGGCTGGAGGGGGCGACTCCTCAGCGATCAATTAAGCTGAGGATCCGGACTCTGCAGGGTCACCAGTCGGCGCAATGTTCACCGCACCTACTTAACAAGGTCCGGTGTCAAAAAAACGAACCGACGCTTGAGTGGCTGCGCCGAAGCGTGATGATGTTGGAAGGGTACTCCAGAGATCCAGCAATGACCGACGATCTGACGACATGGTTAGCGCAGATTGGCCTCGGCGCGCACGCTGCGAACTTCACTTCGCAAGGGATCGACTGGGATGTGCTCGGCGAACTTTCTGCGGGCGACCTGAAGGAACTCGGCCTTACGCTTGGCGACCGCAAGCGGCTCGCAAAAGGACTTGCAGCGCTGAACGAAGTCCACGCACATTCGCTTGAACGGGTGGCGGAACGCGGAGACTCACCATCGTCGCCTGGACCCGGAGCCATCGAGGCCGAGAGGCGGCAAATTACAGTGATGTTCGTCGACCTCATCGATTCGACAGGGCTAGCGGAGCGATTCGATCCAGAGGAGATGCGACGTCTGTTCGGGGTCTACCATCAAGCCTGTGCGTGCGCGATCGAAGCTCATGAAGGTCATATCGCGCTTTATATCGGCGACGGCCTGCAGGTCTATTTCGGCTATCCGAATGCGCACGAAGACGATGCCATACGTGCGGTACTCGCCGCGCTCGCCGCCATAGCGGCGCTTCGCGAGGCCAACGATCTCATCGTAAGCGAGTACGGCGTGCGTCTGCATGTGCGTATCGGGATCGAAACGGGACTCGTCGTCGTCGGCACGATTGGCGCCGGATCTTCGCTGGATCACCAGGCAGTCGTCGGAGAGGTGCCAATCATCGCCGCAAGGCTGCAGTCGCTCGCTCCGCCCGACGCCATCATCGTGGGTCCGGCCGCGCAACACCTTATCGAAGGGTCATTCAAGCTCGAAGACCTTGGCTGGCGAGAACTGAAAGGGGTCGCCGGTGCAGTCCGGGTCCAACGAGTGCTGGCGCAAGCGGATACGATCGACCGCTTCGAAATAAGGGCACTCCACGGGATGACGCCACTCGTCGGCCGGGCTGCGGAACTCGACATGATCAAGCGGCGCTGGGAGCAGAGCATCGAAGGCGAGATGCGCTGCGTACTGTTGACCGGCGAGCCGGGAATTGGCAAATCACGCGTGCTGCGGGCGCTCTGCGACAGCATCGCTGAAGACACCCATGCGATCGTTTCGCTTCACTGTTCCGCGTACTATCGCAATAGCCCTTTTTGGCCGGTACAACGCTGGCTACAGCGCACTTTTGGCGTCGGCCCGGACGCGTCAGATGCGTCTCATAGGGAGCGGATAGAGACCGGAATCGCCAGACTCGGACTCGATGCCGACGAGACGCTTCTGGTCCTTACGACCTTGCTCGGAGTTCCGACAGGCGCGCGCTATTCGGCAGTCGACACATCCTCTCCATCCTTCAAGCGCCGGGTGCTGGACGTGCTGGTGGCCGTGCTCGAAACGTCGACGCGCGTTCAGCCGGTACTTGTCGTTGTCGAAGACGCGCACTGGATCGATCCGTCATCCCTCGAGTTCGTACGGCTCGTGGTTGAACGGCTGGTGTCCGCACGGCTGATGGTACTTATCACGGCGCGGCCCGAGTTCGCCCCGGGATGGACTTACCCCCACCTCGCAAAGCTCGATCTCGATCGGCTATCACGCAGCGATTGCATTGCGATGATCGAGCGGCTGACGGGTGGCAAGCGGCTGCCGGATCTCATACTCGATCAGATCGTCTCCAAGACGGACGGCGTACCGCTTTTTGTCGAGGAACTGACCAAGGCCGTTCTCCAGGGCGACCTGTTGCAGGATGCCGGCGCCAGCTACGAGTTGAAAAGCACGCCGCAGGTAATGGCGATACCGGACACGCTGCAGGGCTCGCTGCTGTCGAGGCTCGACCGGCTGGAGCCAGCCGTCAAGGAAACCGCTCAGGTCGCGGCTACAGTGGGACGTGAGTTCGGCAGAAAGCTGCTTGGCCTGATTGTGTCCAGGTCAGAGAACGAACTGCGTGAATCGCTCGACCGCCTGATTGCAGCGGAAATCATTGTTCCTGCTTCAGGCAAACTCGCTGAGGGTGACGCCTTTTTATTCCGGCACGCATTGATCCAGGAGATTGCCTACCAATCCCTGCTGCTTGCGCGCCGCCGCTCCTTCCACGCGCTGATCGCCGCTGCTCTTGAGGAGCATTATCCGGACATTGTCGAGCGGCAACCCGAATTGATCGCTCAGAACTTCGCCGCAGCCGACCTGCCGGATCGATCAATCTGCTATTGGCAGCGTGCCGGGGAACGGGCGCTTGCGGGTGCTGCGTACGATGAGGCTATCGCTCATGCGCGGCGCGGACTTGAGATGGTCAACCGATGCTCCTACAGCGAGCCGGATCGTGCCGCTTACCTGCTGCCTCTGTTGCTGACAAGAGGCAGGGCCGAGCTCAGACTGGCCCAACGCGAGGCTATCGCTACCTTCCGCGAAGCGGCGCGAATTGCCCGCGAAAGGAAGCTCACCTCGTATCTCGTGCAGGCAGCGTTGGAGTTCGACACCGCGGAGACATTCCTCGAAGGCTCCGGCGATGCATCGCTTTCGTTGCTGGAAGAGGCGCTCGTCCTGATCGGCACCGAGGAGTCGGTCGAGCGTTGCCGCCTGTTGAGTCGCCTCGTCCGCACCGTTCATATGACCGGTGCAAGCGAACAAAGAAGTGAATTTGCCCTGGAGGCTGTCGCCCTCGCCAGACGCCTGAACGATCTGCCGAGCCTGTTCGATGCGTTAGCGTGCGAGTTGATGCATGTCGGGGCTCTCCCCTTGCCTGCGAACAGGTTTCCGGAACGTGAAAGCGTGTTGCTGGAGTTGAGGCAGATAGCGGAGATTCTCGGCGATGCGCACACCATCGGGCATGCATGCGCCCGATGTCTTGCCGGCTACCTGGAGATCGGCGAGGTGGACCGTTTCGAGAGCGCGCTGGAACGGTATCGGCAGATTGCCGAGAGTGGACAGCACTTCGTCGATAAGTGGTGTGTGACGGGGGCGCAGGCTATGCGGGCCATACTTGTCGGTGACTTCGTCGAGGCAGAGTACAAGGCGCGCGACCTGTTGCGGATGGCGCAGAACGCCGACGCGAATCTGGCAACGGGTGTTTACGGCATGCAGATGTTCACGATACGCCGCGAACAGGGCCGGCTCGCCGGCGTAGCGCCGATCTTCAAGCGGTTTGTCGATGAGCATTCCGAGGACGCTACGTGGCGGCCAGGATTCATGTTGATCTGCAGTGATCTCGGCTTCGAGGCGCAGGCCCGCGACAATCTCGATCGGCTTGCGGAATCGGAATTCGCCCTCCCCGTGGACAGCAAGCGGCTTGTCACGTTGACATATCTGGCGGAGGTTGCTGCCCGCCTGCGGGATGTCGAACATGCCGAACGGATTTATGCACTGCTCCTGCCGTTCCGGGATCAGGTCGTCACGGTTCCAGTCTTTACGCTCTGCTGCGGTTCTGTGGCACGGTTTCTTGGCATGCTGGCCCATACTCTCGGCGACTGGTCAGCCGCCGAACTGCACTTCGAGTACGCGCTGCGGATGGATGAGCGCTTGCGGGCCTGGCCCTGGCTTGCGCACGACCGGCACGAATACGCGCTCATGCTGGCAGCGCGCAATGGCATCGAAGATAGAGCACGAGCGCGAGATCTGCTCTCGATGGCGGCCACCGCAGCCAATAAACTCCAGATGTTCGCGCTCGTCGAACGCATTGGTGGCGCGCAGACAAGAGCGGAGCCCAGAAATTAGCACCGGCTATCCCACAGTTCGACGTGAGACCTGCGGTCACTACTCAAGGAGAATCTCATGCCACGTTTTATGATTGAACGTAACTTTGCAGAACAACTTGAGGTCACGGGTGAAAGTGCTGCGACTGTGAAGAGAATCAACGACGAGGAGGGCGTCGAGTGGCTCTTTTCGTTTCTCAGTGCGGACAAGAAGAAGACTTATTGTCTGTATGAGGCGCCCAACGCCGACGCCATCCGCGCCGCTGCACGCCGCGCGAATCTTCCAGCCGACGTAATCATCGAGGTAAGCGACTTGCGGCCGGAAATGTTTAGCTAGAGGACGGGGCACATTGTATCGACTTATGGTCGACGCGATGCAACGAAAGGATTGACGCATTGGGGACATGACGCCGAAAGGTGGAAGAAGAAGCCTGGACCATATCGCCGGTTCCAGAGGCGCGTATGACGATGCCCAGTGTGCCCCGTAAGCGGCCCTTAGCCTGTCGCCGGGGGGAAGGTCCGCACCGATGAACCTTTCTTCGGAAAGGTATCGGGACGCGAACGTGCCGTCGCAAGGTCGTTCGCGCCGGCTTCGCAAAGGTGCGCGACAACGGCTTTACCGACTCCTTTGGTCCCGCCTGTGACAAGCGCCCGAAGGCCCTGAAGTTCGAGTGCGGCGCTCATCAGTGAATCTCCAGAGACGCGATCTTGCCGCCGGCCAGGACAAACGTGTAGGTCAGCTCGACCGGGCTACTGGGGAAGGCGCCGGTGAGCCTGGCGCGCATCGTCACGGCGGCGCCATCCTGGGACAGGTCCAACGGCTCGACGTTGTATTGATACCTGGCTTTGGCGTCTTTCTTCCAGGCCTGGATGGCTTCGAGCCCCTCGATAGTGCGGCCCTCGTCGCGCACGACGGCATCGGCAGCGAAGCAGTTCGCGAGAGGAGCGGTGTCGCTGGTGGCTTCCGCGTTCAGATAGACATCCAGTGGCGGGGGCAGGGCCATGTTCATCGGGCTTCTCCGGAACGTCACGTTTGCATGTCCCAATGATGGCGCTATAGTTACCACATCGCAAGAACGCACTAAAAAGTAAGTAAGCCGTGCCCAACCGAAAAGCCTACACTCCCACGACCGCTGCGATCGACGTCGAAGCCGCATTCAAGCTGCTGGAAGGACGTTGGAAGCTGGTCATCCTGTTTCACCTTTTCGGTGGTCAGGTGCGACGCTTTTCGGACCTCGAGAGGCTGATCCCAGGCATCACGCAGAAGATGCTTGCCCAGCAGCTACGCCGCCTCGAAGAGGACGGCATTGTGACGCGCACGGTCTATCACCAGGTGCCGCCGAAGGTGGACTACCGCCTGACCGATTGGGGGCAGGCGCTGTGCCCGGCACTGGACGCGATCCTGAAATGGGCGGAGCGCCGTGAAGAATCCGTACCGCGCTGCATGTCCTGTTTCAAGTGACTCATGTTCGCGCAGAACCAGACGCTGAGCGCAAGGTCAATGGTCTATCTCGCCGACCTTGAGCACCTTTATCATCGTGGTAGCTGACGCTGGGCATATGCCCTGGAACTGACTGGATGCCAGCAGTGGGCGCGGCACTTCCTCGCGCCCAATGGGTACAAAGCCTTGTGCCGAAAAAAAGTGCTCAGCCGTGGTAGTTAGCAACACCACCGATCGAACTGACCGCATCCGGCATTCCGCCAACAAACGGGCAACGATGGTTTTGCCAAGACCTGCACCACGGCAGTCCCTCGCAACCACAATCGAACGCATGAGGGCGAAGTCAACGTAAAATTCGACGCCGCCGCACGCGATGATCCCTGACGGTCCCACTCCGACAATGAAATTGGTCAAGTGCTGAGCAACGCCATCCGTAGGCAGATCATTGGCTTCGAGTAACGTCTCGATCGAGGCGAGGTCGTGTACAGTTGCGGATCGGAGATGCATGGTGCAGGTCCTGGTGTACCAGTGGAACTCAGAGGCCAAAAGCATTTCGGGCAGACGCGAAGCATTCGGCGGATACCCGTGGGTTAAGCGACACCTGGCGCGAACTGCGACTGGAAACCATCGCGTCAGATGGACGATTGATTCACGCGCTTCATCAACTCCTCTGCGCTCTCCTTGCGTTCGCTGTACCGGTCTACGAGGTACGGACCGATGTCGCGCGTCAGCAGCGTGAACTTGACCAGTTCCTCCATCACGTCAACGACGCGGTCGAAATACGCTGAAGGTTTCATGCGGCCGGCTTCGTCGAACTCCATGAAGGCCTTGGCAACCGACGACTGGTTGGGGATGGTCAGCATGCGCATCCATCGTCCAAGCACGCGCATCTGGTTGACAGCGTTAAACGACTGCGAGCCGCCGCTGACCTGCATCACGGCGAGGGTCTTGCCCTGCGTCGGCCGCACCGCCCCGACCGAAAGCGGAATCCAGTCGATTTGCGCCTTCATGATGCCTGTCATTGCGCCGTGCCGCTCCGGCGAGCACCAGACCATGCCTTCCGACCACCGCACCAACTCGCGCAGTTCGGCCACCTTGGGGTGGCTGTCCGGCGCGTCGTCCGGCAATGGCAGACCGCTCGGATTGAACGTGCGCACTTCGGCACCCATCGCCGTGAGCAAGCGCGCCGCTTCTTCGGTCAGCAGGCGACTGAACGAGCGCTCCCGCAGCGAACCATAGAGCAGGAGAATGCGCGGCGGATGGGTCGACGCCTTTGCAGGTTGCAGGCGATTGATGTCGGGCACGCGAAACAGCGCGGGGTCGACCTGCGGGAGGTCATTAGTGAGATCGGACACTTTTGCCCTCTGTGATCGTTTCTGTATTCCTCAGGCGCACTCGTACCAGTCCTTTGAGCGGTTGACGATGCGCACCACGAGCAGCATGACCGGCACCTCGATCAGCACGCCCACGACCGTCGCGAGCGCGGCCCCTGAGTTGAATCCGAACAGGCCGATTGCCGTGGCGACAGCCAGTTCGAAGAAGTTCGACGCGCCAATCAGCGCAGACGGACACGCAATGTTGTGCTTTTCACCAACCGCGCGATTGAGGCCGTACGCAAGTGCCGAGTTGAAGAATACCTGGATCAGAATCGGTACAGCCAGCAGCACGATGACGAGCGGCTGCTTCAGGATGGCCTCGCCCTGGAACGCGAACAGCAGCACCAGAGTCGCCAGCAACGCGGTGATGGACCATGGGCCGATCCTGGCCATCGCCGTATCAAACGCCGCTTGCCCCTTGGCTAGCAGCGCCTTGCGCAGGATCTGCGCGAGGATGACTGGAATCACGATGTACAACACCACCGAGGTGAGCAGTGTCGCCCACGGGACCGTGATCGCGGAAATGCCGAGGAGCATGCCGACGAGCGGCGCAAAAGCGACCACCATGATGCTGTCATTCAGCGCGACCTGGGAAAGCGTGAACAGCGGATCGCCACCGGTCAGCCGGCTCCACACAAAGACCATCGCCGTGCAGGGCGCGGCGGCAAGCAGAATCAGGCCTGCCACGTAGCTGTCGAGTTGCTCGGCAGGCAGCATCGGCGCGAACAAGTGCTTGATGAAGAGCCATGCGAGCAATGCCATCGAGAATGGTTTGATCAGCCAGTTCACGATGAGCGTGACGCCGATACCCTTGACGTGTTGGCGCACCTCATGCAGCGAGCCGAAATCGACCTTGACGAGCATCGGGATAATCATCACCCAGATCAGCAGGCCGACCGGCAGATTGACGTGCGCATATTCCAACCGGCCGATCGCCTGGAACAGACCAGGCAGGACTTGCCCAAGCAGAATTCCGGCGACGATGCACAGCGCGACCCAGACGGTCAGGTATCGCTCAAAGAAGCTGATGGCCGGTTTCGCGGCCGACTTCCCCGAAGCGGCAACATTGGGGGTGTTCATGGGGTGACTCGATGGAGAGGATTCAGCTCTGAAGGATGTCGTTTAGCGCCTGCTGCAGTTGGGCGTTGTCCAGTCTTTCGAGCGGGAGCGCGAGCAGTTGCAGCATGCGGTAGCCGATCGCTTCGCGCGTGAGTTCGAATGCGTGCCGTTTGCCTTCATCGCCGCCCGGCGCGTTCGACGGATCGGCGTAGCCCCAGTGAACCTTGACAGGGCTGCCCGGCCAGAACGGGCACTGTTCGGCCGCAGCGCTGTCGCAGACCGTGATGACGATGCGCATCTCGGGTGCACCGTCCTGCGCGAATTCATCCCAGCTCTTGCTGCGATAGCCTTCCGTATCAATCCCGGCGTTCGTCAGCGCTTCGAGCGCGAATGGATTGATGCGACCGCTCGGGGCGCTGCCCGCGCTGTACGCGTTGACGTCCTTGCCGAGCTTCTTCGCCCAGTGGTTCAGCATGCCTTCAGAAAGCACACTGCGCGCGGAATTGTGCGTGCAGAGGATGAGTACGTTTGTGGTCATGGTGTTATCTGTGGGCAGCGTGATCAGCAGCAGGCCGAACC
Organism: Paraburkholderia sp. JHI2823; assembly: GCF_038900695.1. NCBI lineage: Bacteria > Pseudomonadati > Pseudomonadota > Betaproteobacteria > Burkholderiales > Burkholderiaceae > Paraburkholderia > Paraburkholderia sp. JHI2823. The sequence continues at coordinate 48,753 of NZ_JAYMRY010000041.1, forward strand.
GGCAGGTTTAACAGGGATGCAAAGGGGTTTGCCGCTCGGGGCACAGCAGGACGTTGCCCCCGCCAACGGCGATGCCTGCCTGCGCTCGCCATATACCGGAGCGCTGTCCAGCGTATGGAAGTGTTCCCACGCGATACCCTGCGGATCGAGAACCCAGTGCTTGTCGCTGCGCGCATAGCAGCAAGTGGTTTCGCCCTGATCTAGCAAGGCCATGTCCGCGGCCTCGGCTCGCTTTGCGAGTTCGGCAAGCTCTGCCGCGTCGTCCACCTGGAAGCCGAGGTGGTCCACACCGACCTTCGTGCCGCGCGTTGAAATCGCAAAGTTCACACGTGGATCGTCCAGCATCCATTTCGCGTAGTCCGCCTCGACGCGCGCCGGTTCCGCGGAGAACAGCTTCGAATAGAACGTGACACTGGCTGCGAGGTCGTCAACGTGGACGTGGATGTGAAACCGCTTCATGGTCGTTCTCCGTCAGCATTTGCATGGGGCCGCGCCAGGTTCGAGGCAAGGCTGTCCCTGACAGCAGTTTTCGGTCAGGAAACCCAGGACCGCGTTCATCTGGTCATAGGCGGCCCGATAGATCAGGCTGCGCCCGTCGCGCTCCTGCGTGACGAGCCCCGCGTGCATCAGCTCCTTCAGGTGAAAGGAGAGCGTCGCATTGGGAACATCGAGCTGTTCCGCCATGGCGCCTGGCGTCAAGCCAGTCGGACCAGCGACGACCAGCATGCGGAACACACGCAGGCGCAGTTCGTGGGCGAGCGCCGCAAGGGCGCGTATAACGTCTTTATCTTCCATATTTCCAATATATTCGAAATATTGCCCGGAAGCAAGCCGCTGCGGCAGTTCACCGGGGCAATGACGGCTATCATTTGGCGAGCGGACCCGGCCGAGACGGCGGGTCGAAGGGCAGTTCAGGGTCGACGAGAGCCGGTCAGCGCAGCCCCGACGTTTGAACGCCCAGTTCGATCCGCGCCCCGCGCGTCCTACGGTCGCCCAGTCACGCGCTGCACCATCGCGTAGAGCACCGACATCTGCAAGCCGCTCTTGAGTGCGTAGTTCGGGTCGTATTGATTGGAGTAGCCCCACCAGTCGAAGCATGCATTCGGATTCGTCGGCCCTGGCGCCGACGAAGCGATCGTATCGGGATACACGACCACGAGTTTGTTCGTGTCGGCCCATTCATTGATCCCAGCCTCGGTGACCCAGCGGTTTCCGATGAGTGACGCCTCCTGCAGACAACCGTGAAGTGCGAGCACGAATCCGCACGTGTCCCCGTGCGCACAGGCCTTGGGAACAAAAACGCTTCCGGTTGAACTCATCGAAATGTTTGGCGACGCCCCGAACTCCGTTTGATCGAACGCAGAGAGCGTACCCGACAGCTTTCCGTCGTTGCGCGGCTCCAATGGGCCGAGAAACATCGTCAGCCACGTTTTTACGGAATCGTAGACCGCGCCATTTGCCGAGCAGCGCACCATGTAGGGGCTCCCGAGCGTGCCGCATGCAAGTTCGCCGTCAGGCGATTCCCAGCCGTGCTCGGCGGGAAACGTATTGTCGAAGTGAACGTTGGCTCCATAACGCTGGTATTCCGAGTTGAGGTCGGCCATCTCTAGCGGATTGACGACTTCGTCTTGCGTGCCGGACCAGAGGTAGACGGGCTGACCACGCAGATTCGTCGCCGGATCGATTGTGCCGAGAGACGATTGCGCGTCCAGATACGCCTCGGATGCCGTAAGCGTGCTGTTGTACGACGCCTGATTCGACGGAAGCGTCAAGCCGCCACAGTTTGCCAAAGCTGTCGCGGCTCCTCCTGCGCCGGCACACCAGTACACCCCGCCAGCGTAGACAGCGGCGCCTTTGAAGGTCGAAGAGTGGGCTACATGCATCTGCACCGCCGAGAAACCGCCCGACGAAATACCGGCGACGAAGACCTTCGTCGGGTCGATCTGATAGCGCTGAAGTTTTACGATCCCGGACGCGACCGACGCACTGTCCGCGGGTGGGCTCCCGGTGGCGGCCAACGCCTTTGCCGTTGCAGCGGCATCCGTACTGGCCGAATCGCCACCACCCCCGCACCCGGCAAGGCCGATCACCAACACAGCTGCGGACGCTAACCGTAGGCCTGACGCCATCGTCCTCATTGCCGTCTCCTCGGCTGAGCAAAATAAAATTGATAATGTCGTTTTGCCCGTCGACCGTTTCAATTTCCAGGCCTCAAGACTCGCCAACAGAAGTCATCGATAAAAGCGACCAGATCACTGGCGCGTGCGACGCACGATCCGCAGCAAAAACCGCTCCTGTAAAGCTAAGCCTTCAGCCTTATCAGCATGGAGTTCAATTGATCGCTGGCGAGCCCGTCGACCGGAAGACGAACCATCGCGCGTTGCTCCGACGGTAGTCGCCGACTTTCATGCGACATCGGCTTTGACGAATCGCTTCATACAGGCCCCGGCGGGTGCCCCAAAAAATCGAGAAGGTACGCAGGAACCGATTCGTTTAACGGAGGCAGGGCGCAGGTGTCGTGCGCATACGTCAGCACATGAACCCGGCATCAGCGTCGCGATCGCCTCTTTTTCGCCTTCGGGGGCGTCAGCGCCGCGGTCAGAAAAGCGTTGGTTCCTCGTTTTGCCGCTGCCAATGCATGACCTCTTGCTGAGCCTGCCACCCTGTTTGCGCCGCTCAACCACATACTGAGGAACGGGTTTTTTTTGGTCCACGGGTTTTTCATCTTTGACTCCATCAAGGAAACGGTTGACGTGGACTTTTCGCAGCTCGCCACTCGCTGTCGCCGGTACCGCCGGTTCATCTGCGTTGATGTCTTCGAATGGATCGCCCAACGGTCGGGTTCGACTTACGCGCTCAAGCTGTCTCCGATTTTCGCCCTGCAGTGTCCACGCTTTGGCACCGGGCGCCGCAAGATGGATTCCCGAGCAATGATCCAGGCAGTGGCCAGGTCGCTCAATGGGTGAACAGTGGACGATTCCTGGTCTCTTGTGCGTGGCTAGAAGACGTGGACTCATACAGGCGGGCTCCGCACGAGCGGGGCATTGGTCGCGACGCGTTACGTCGACCCGCGGGCATTTTCGTTCAATGCCGCGGCCACCCAAGGAATTGCAACACGTCGCCACGCGCAGCCTCAATGCCGCCGGCGGCCGCCACCTCGTCTGAAGCGCGTGCTGTCCAGTCGGCCCAGCGTTGGTCAAACGCAAAATCGGACAGGCACCTGAAGGTCTCGTAGAGCAACGTCGCGGCGTTGGAATCCAGGCGGTCAAAATCCTTCTGCAGTTCATCCGACCGGTTTGAAAAGGTGCACCGCCCCCCGACGTTCTTTACTGCGTTACGGTAGCCGCTCCTCGATATCCCGTCACGCGCGGCCGCCGCCCCGGAAAAACCTACGCCGTACCAGCCTCTTCGGGAGACTATGGTAGCCGCGGTGAAGGCTATCTTGTGGAACAGAAAAAGAGCCGTGTGGTAGTTCACGATGACCCAGTAACCGCGCCGGAAGAGCGCGATATCGTTGTTCCGCGCAACACGCGGCGAGACGTATCTACGAGCATAGGCCGAGGAGGCAGTTACGTCGCAATAGCTCTCCTCGATCGACTCATCCGATGTGCCATCCCCGCGGAGCCTCCGACAAATCTCCTCGATCATTTCCGCGCCCTCAAAACGGCGCTCATCTTCGGGAATTCGAGCGAGAGCAGCCGGGCCGCAGCGCTTCGCGAGTTCGACGAGGTCACCAACCAGCGGCTTCAGCTGCTCGGCCGCCATGTCATGTTGAAGCACGCCGAGATGGAAAGCGAGATGCGTGAATTCGTGCGAAAGCGTCAGATGCCGCATACTGTCTTCGGAGAAACGTATGCAATCCTTATAAAGCCTACGCAACTGGGCATCCGGGAATGGCGGTGGCGTCGTCAGAACCGCCGTCGCCGTAAGGCCTTTTGAAACGAACATTTTCTTGAGCGAAAGCGCCAGGCCCACCTCGCTCTCACCCAGAAGGCACAACTGTTCCATCAGGAACAAGGCCACGAGGTTTTGAAGATCAACGAACCCGTTCCAGTGAAACGGGCGATGTTTAGTCTCGTCAAGCAGGAAACGCGGTAGGTTCAACCTGCAGAACGCGGTGACAAATTCCAGCCAGTGCGCGTCCCAGACGATCGCATGGCGGCCACGCCATTCGCAAATCTCCATCCGGGCCGCCGGCGAAGAGATCGACAAGAAACCGGCGCCGCCGCTACGTAAGACCTCGTACCCGTCCCTCAATACATCCTGATCAAACGCTACGGACCCACCGACTGTATAAAGATCGCGTTTGATGTCTAGCAGGTCCGCGTAGTTTTCGTCGTGCTGAACCTCAATCCGGTTTTTCATTGTGGAATTCCGTTATCCGGCTTTCCAGTACCTTATGCAGATCCTCACCCGACATGCCGCGAATTTCGAGTTTGACCGACCTTGCACCTTTCTTGAGGACGACCCGGCGAAGGGCGTCTTTCTTTCCCCAGGCCACCAATACTGCAGCCAATGAGCTGATGATTGCAGGCAAGTTATGAAACACGTCGTGTACGACGGCTGTTACGACCGGATCACCTAATAGTGCTGTCGATTTGATCACATCCAGATCTTCGCTGGGAATGTCCCCGAATTCCCGGACCACCTCAGCCTGGTCCACACCCGCGACATCGATGATTAAATCCATAGGACCCTCCGATTTCGTCCGTCGCCGTGGTACACGTCCACGCTCCCAACTCCAGCGCGATGCCGAAAGCCGCACCAATTGCCGATACGAGCAATGCAATCAATGATAGGCGAGCGCGCCGCGTTTTCCATCTGTTCAGCGCTGGGGAAGTCAGTCAGACGTTGCGCCTTCGCGCACCCGAAACACCTTTCGACGCGTCTTGATGCGCGGCGGCGTGCGTGTCACAGCGATCCCGAGGGCGCAGTCGCCACAGGTGCTGGCTGCGATCCAGATAGCACTGGCCGACGACGTTACGCCGTATTCGGACAACGGTGAGATGCAGGCTCCATACGTGTGCTTCGGCTGTACTGCGATTCGTACACGCCCTGCATGCGTATCAGTAGCGCGATATATCCGTTGACTTCCGGGGACGAAATTACGCTCGCTGCGGCCAAGTTGACCTCGTCCCAGAGACGCTCGAACTTTTCGCTTGCCATTGCGAACGGTAGCCCGGAGGACACCAGTTCCACGAAGTCATTCTCTATATCTCCGACAGCACGCGTGGGCCGGCGCGATCTTCTTCATCGAAGCCCTCCTGACGAAAATGGGACGACGTCCGCCGCGATGCGGGGGTTGGGTGCCCAACAATCGATTACCCTTAGAACGAGCTCCGACAGGCAAGACCTGTCAGCGTCGTAAATAGTGTCCGCGCATCTCGACCGAGTCGGAACTGATTCCCGAGTTCGAGCAGCTTCTGCAACTGGCGAGCGCATAACGCTCTCGATTGCAGATCTTCTGCGCGAGACGCCCGAACTCGACTACTTCGGAGCATAAACGCGGATGCGCTCGGCCGATCCCTGCCTGACGACGAGGGCTGGTTGACAATGAGTGCCTGCACGTACCCACGCTTGTCCCACCGGACGCGTCGACTCAGGTGAATGCGATGGAGCAGCCACTTGTCAGGCTGGCAGCAAGGGGTCGCCTTGGCGCATTCGCCAACCAGACGGCAGAGGAGGGACCAGCATTCGCCACCAGGCAGGATCCGGCCCCAAGGCTGTACGGCTTGCGCAACAGACACAGACACAGACACAGACATAGACACAGCAAGGCGGCGCAGCGAGGGAAGATCCACAGCCCTTCAATGGCGTGGGACCGGTATATGCTGATCGCATGTCGATGAAAATCGGACGTTGCGCGCAGCCCGCGGCCGTTTTCCCGGCATCCCGCCATCGCGCACCCGAACGAGCGGGTACCTGGGCGCCAAGCTCCGTGCATCGCTGAGAAGAGCAAGGCGGCGAGCTTCGCCGTCCGAAAAGGAGCGCATGTGTACGATCCTGCTCAGTTTCTGCCGTCGTTCGTCTGGCGCGCCGATCGCGACGGCGTCATACGCTACGTGAACCCATGGGCTTCACGCTACCTTGGTATTCCCGCCGAGCAGATAATCGGGCGAACGTGGCGGGAATTCGTTCATCCCGACGATATCGATACCGTGCTCGACGCCGTTCGCCAGATGCGCGACGGCAACCTCTTACGCAACGCCGAAGTGCGCCTTCTGCGCGTCGATGGCGCGTTCCGGTGGCACACGCTGCATCTGCAAGCTCAGCGCGACGAGAGTGGCCGCATCGGCGACACCGTCGGCGTGGCGACGGACATTCACCACTGCCGGCACGCGTGGGCCATGTACGAGGCCAGCGAGCGCCGGCTCAAAGCCGCGTTTCAGGGCGCGCGGATGGGCGCATGGGAATGGGACATGAAAAACCAGCGAGTGCGCATGACCGAGCAACTCGCAGAACTCTATTCCTTCCCGCCGGGCACGGAGGCCGTCGCGCTGTCGGATCTCTGGAACCGGATTGCGCCCGAGCATCGCGAGCCGTTTCAGCAGAAGGTCGAACAGGCGCTCCGCTGCGGCGGCCCTTTCGAATTCGATTACCTGCTCGACGACGGCGTTATGCCGCCACGCTGGCTGCGCATGCGCGGCCATGCCGAGTTCGACGGACACGGCGAGCTTGCCAGCGTGCACGGCGTCACTTTCGACATATCGAAGCAGCGCGCCGCCGAGGAACGCCTCGTCCTCAGCGAACGGCGCTATCGTGCCCTCGTCGAATCGACGGGTGCGCTCGTCTGGTCAGCAGGGCCCGACGGCAATATCCGCCCGGCCGATGAGCCATGGGGAAAGTTTACGGGCGCGGACCCCGTGCAACTCGAGAACTGGGGATGGCTCGACTTCGTGCATCCCGACGATCGCGAGTTCACACGTCAGGCATGGCTGGACATTCTGAAGAGGGGAACCGCCAGCTGGATCGCGTTTCGCATGCGTCGCTACGACGGCCGCTACCGAATGGTCCAGGCGCATGCCGCGCCGCTCCATGACGAACACGGCACGCTGCAGGAGTGGTTCGGCACGACTACAGACGTTACCGCGCAGCACGAAGCGCAAGCCGCAATCGAAGCACGCAGTCTGCGCCTGAACGTCGCCATGCAGGCGGCTGAAATCCATATCGTGGCGCTCGATCTCGACTCATGGACGCTATCGTTCGAAGTCGGCAGCGAAACACTCGAAGGTGAAACGCTGACTTACGAGGCCGCGCTCTCGCGCGTCAATCCCGACGATCGACCCGTGCTCGACCGATATGTGCGCGAGCTGGCGGCAGGGGGCGATCCCGGCGCACATTTCGAGTTTCGCGTGCAGGGACAGCGCGGTGAACAGTGGATGGAAGGCAGCGCGCTGCTCCAGCGCGCGCCCGACGGCAAGCCCTTGCGCCTGATCGCGAGCGTCGTCGACATCACCGAGCGCAAACGCATGGAGTTGATGCTGCGCGAAGCGGATCGCCGCAAGGACGAGTTTCTCGCCATGCTCGCGCATGAACTGCGCAATCCGCTGGCACCGATCCGCACAGCCATCGCACTGTTCGAAAAGCAGGATGGCATCGACGGGCGTTCTGCCGACCTCATCAGATTGATGCGCCGACAGACCGAGCACATGACGCGCATCGTCGACGATCTGCTCGAAGTGTCGCGCATCACGCAAGGCCGGATCGCGCTTCAGCTCGAGCCCATTCTCGTCGGCACGGCCGTGTATCACGCGGTCGAAGCGATGGCGGCATCCGTCGAGGCGCGCGGACAGCACATGAACGTCGATGTCTCCGACGCGACCGCATGGGTGCTGGGCGACGCCACGCGAATTTCGCAAATCCTCGTGAACATCCTCAACAACGCCAGCAAATACACCCCTGAGCAAGGGAACATTTCGATCAGCGCGCGAGCCGATGAAACGTGGGTCGAAATCGTGACGACGGACACGGGCACGGGTATCTCCGCGGAACTGTTACCCAAGGTATTCGAACTGTTTTCGCAGGGCGATCGCCCGCTCGACCGTTCGAGCGGCGGTCTCGGCATCGGCCTTTCGCTGGTGAGGAAGCTGGTCGAACTGCACGACGGCACGATCACGGTACAAAGCGAGGGCGAAGGTCGCGGCACGACGGTGACGGTACGCCTGCCCCGGCTGCATCATCACGAACGGCATTCGGCACAGGTGCTGTCCGGCCCTGGAACAAGCGCGAAGTCGGCCGCGCTGCAGCTTTTGATCGTCGACGACAATCGCGATGCAGCCGATTCCCTTGCGATGTTGTGCGAATCGGAGGGCCATTTCACGCGCACGGCGTATTCGTCCGCCGAGGCCATCGAAGCCGCCGCGCAGTTGCGGCCCGACGTCGCGCTGCTCGACATCGGCTTGCCCGACGTGGACGGCTACGAACTGGCGCGGCGGCTTCGCCCGAAGGACGCGACGACTCCCGTCCTGATTGCGATCACGGGCTACGGACAGGCCGACGACCGCCTGAGGGCGCAGTCGGCCGGCTTCGACTACCACTTCGTCAAGCCCGTCAATGTGGAGGGCTTGCTCACGCTGCTGTCGTCTTTGACGGAGCGCGGGCAAGCGAGCGGCGCCGCCAGCGGTGCGACGTGAGGCGTCGCGCGAATCTGGCCGAACAACCAGCCGATTCGCCGGCCTCAGGTTTTCAGCCGATACCCCGTCTTGAAGATCCACGCGGTGATTGCGAGGAATATCGCGAGAAAGGCCGCAGTCATGGCGAGACTCACGCCGACATGAACGTCCGCGAGCCCGTAGAAGCTCCAGCGAAAGCCGCTGATGAGATACACGATCGGGTTGAAAAGCGTGATCACCTTCCATGCCGTCGGCAGCATGTCGACGGAATAGAACGCGCCGCCGAGGAAGGTCAGCGGTGTGATGATCAACAGCGGCACGATTTGCAGTTTCTCGAAGTTGTCAGCCCAGATGCCGATGATGAAACCGAGCAGACTGAACGTGACCGCTGTGAGCAGCAGGAACAGCACCATCCACAAGGGATGCAGGATCTGGATCGGCACGAAGAGCCCCGCGGTTGCGAGGATGATGAGCCCGAGCACGACCGACTTGGTCGCCGCCGCGCCGACATAGCTGATCACGATTTCGAAATACGACACGGGCGCCGAGAGCAGTTCGTAGATCGTGCCCGTGAAGCGAGGGAAGTAGATGCCGAATGACGCATTGGAGATGCTCTGCGACAGCAGTGAAAGCATGATCAGCCCTGGCACGATGAACGCGCCGTAGCTGACGCCGTTCACTTCCTTGATGCGCGAACCGATCGCGGAGCCGAAGACGATGAAGTAGAGCGAGGTCGAGATCACCGGCGCGACAATGCTCTGCATCAGCGTGCGCCTGGTGCGCGCCATTTCGAAACGGTAGATGGCGCGAATCGCGTAGAGGTTCATCGGGAGGTCACCTGTCCTTTGCCGTTTTCCGCGCCCGCTGGTGTGGCGGGTTGCGAGGCTGGCCGCGAAGCGGGCTTTGAAGCGGCCGCCGGATCCTTGCTGACGAGGCTCACGAAGATATCCTCCAGCGAACTCTGGCTCGTTTTCAGGTCCGTGAAGCCGATGCCGGCCTCGCCCAGGCGCTTGAGCAGCGCGATGATGTCGTTGCGTTCGTTTTCGGCATCGTAGGTATAGATGAGCTCGGTGCCGCCATCGGCCAGTTCGAGCCCCCAGGCGGCGAGCCCGGCCGGGATTGCCGTCAACGGGGCTTCGAGTTGCAGGGTCAGCTGTTTGCGGCCGAGCTTGCGCATGAGCACGTCCTTGCGCTCGACCAGCATGATTTCGCCGGCGTTGATGACGCCGATGCGGTCGGCCATCTCTTCCGCCTCGTCGATGTAATGGGTCGTGAGGATGATCGTCACGCCGTTCGCCTTGAGCCCGCGCACGAGCGCCCACATGTCGCGGCGCAGCTCGACGTCCACACCCGCGGTCGGCTCGTCCAGAAACAGGATCTGTGGCTCGTGCGCGAGCGCCTTCGCGATCAGCACGCGCCGTTTCATGCCGCCGGACAGCGTCATGATCTTGTTGTTCCGCTTCTCCCACAGCGAGAGGTCCCGCAGCACGCGCTCGACATAGGCGGGGCTGGCGGGCTTGCCGAACAGGCCGCGGCTGAATGACACGGTCGCCCAGACCGTTTCGAACGCGTCCGTCGTCAGTTCCTGGGGCACGAGTCCGATCAGCGAGCGAGCGCTGCGGTAATCCGTGACGATATCGTGACCGGCGACGCGCACGCTGCCTTCGCTCGCATTGACGATGCCGCAGACGATGCTGATGAGCGTCGTCTTGCCAGCGCCGTTTGGCCCCAGCAGCGCGAAAATTTCGCCGCGGTGAATGTCCAGGCTGATGCGCGTGAGCGCGTGGAATCCCGATGCATAGACTTTCGAGAGATTCTCGATGGATAGGATCGTTTGCATTGCGTGACATTACCAGAAGCCGATGCAAGGCGCTGGCGCAGGCCGCCAAAGCGCCTGCCATGACGTTCCATGACGACGGCGAGCGCGCATGGATCGCAAACGTCGCGAGGACGTCGATCGAGTCAGCGCGCGCCTGCGCAATCCATCCTCGTTGCACTGCAGCACGCCGAGCTTGCGCTAACCGCTGGCCGTTTCGAATCGTTCTCGCTGCGCGGCGTACGGCGCTCAGGGGTGTGCGTCGGGCATTGTCTGGACGATCAGCGTATAGAGATCGTCGAGATTGTCTTCGGACTCTAGCGTTTCGAACGGATCGCGATTCGTGCCGAACGCCTCGTCGATCTCCACCCAGTCGGCAACCGATAGATAGCGCTGGGCGCCAGGCAAAATCACCGACTCTTCGAGGTGCCGGTGATCGTTGTAGAAGTCGGCGTAGCCATACACCGCTTCACGCAGCGCCGGCAGCATGCCGTTGCCACCCAGTTCGTAACGCGTGAGCGCGCGTTCGATTGAGTGAATGCGCTGCGGGCCTTCCGCGTGCTGGCGTCCGAGTTCCTCGATGACGCTATCGAATTCGTCTGTCCGCTCGCGAAGCCGGGCAAACAGGTATTGCTCTTCCTTCGGATGATGCACTTGCTCGGGAAACTCGTGGATGTAGTAGAGCATCGCACGCAGGAGCATGGTGCCGGACGCGCCGGGGCGGGCCGTCATGTCGTCGACCACGCGCAGCATGCCGCTCACGACGCTCGAAAGGCGTCGGTGTTCGCTCAGGATCACCTGGATGGCGCTACGTTTCGCGGCAAATTCCATGGCAGGCTCCGTGACAGACGCGGCCGGGTTGCGATGAGACGCCGAGGGCACGCCGGTGGCGGCGCCTCCTGGTCGGTCTCGACGGGTTCACTATGCGCCCCGAGCGCCAGGACTCGTTGATCCTGGTCAACCGTGATTCGCTGCCGCGGGCCCGACCGGCGCGACGGAAGGTCGTCGGTCCCCGAGGGCACGTGGTTGACTTAGGTCAATGCACAGGCGCCACCGATCTCTAAATTGAGTTCCATTACGGCGTTGGCCGGTAACGGAGGAACTCATGCAAGCTTCGGACATCATGACCACGGACGTCGTCAGTGTGCGTCCCGACGCGACGGTCTTCGAGGCCGCGACGCTGCTCACGCGACATCACGTGAGTGGCATCCCGGTCGTCGACGACAGCGGCGCAGTTGTCGGCATTCTGAGCGAGGGCGATTTGCTGCATCGCGTGGAAACGGGCACGGGCAAGCCGCAGCGCAGCTGGCTGGGCGAATTCCTCCACTCGACTCGCAAGCTCGCAAGCGAGTACCTGAAAGAAAATGCCGTGAAGGTCAGGGATCTCATGACGAGCAATGTCATTTACGTCTCGCCGCAAGCGGAACTGAGCGAGATCGCCGACCTGCTGGAGCGCCACCATATCAAGCGCGTGCCGGTGCTGGACCAGGGCAAGCTCGTGGGCATCGTGAGCCGCGCGAATCTGATCCGCGCGCTGGCGAGCGCGGCGCAGCCCGATCCGGCGGCAGTCGCTTCCGACGAGGCCATTCAGCGCGAGGTGCTTCACGCACTGGACGGGCATCGCTGGGCGATGGCCACGGAGAACGTCGTCGTCAAGGAAGGGATCGTTCATCTCTGGGGCACGGTGAACTCGGAAGAGGAGCGCAAGGCGATATTGGTCGCGGCCGGGCGTGTAGCCGGCGTCAAGGGCGTCGAAGACCATCTCGGATACCCGGTGGTGTTCTCGCCGATGTAAGGGCGTGCGTCGTGCCCCGGCGGCTTCCGCTTGCGCCGGGGATCGTGCGCGCGCTTGGCCTCGCGCGATCTCATCCGACCGGCGCGACGCGCGCGCCGCTCACTCAGTGAGACATCAGAACCGGCAGTGTCATCGCGGAGAGTAGGGTTCGCGTCGCGCCGCCCAGGACCAGTTCCTGAAGCCGTGCGTGGCCATACGCGCCCATTACGAGCAGGTCGCACGCGCCATCGGCGGCCTGGTTCAGCAGCGCATCGCCTGCGGCTTGAGCGGCGCGGCTGTCTAGTTTGGCTATGTCGATCGACGCCGCGCCGTGGCGCGCGAGCATGGCGGCCAGCGCGTCGCACGATGCATGCGACTGTTCGTCCGTAGCGATGATCACATGCGCCGCTCGCGCGATGAACGGCAACGCGTCGTGAACCGCGCGGGCCGCTTCCCGGCTTCCATTCCAGGCGATGAGCACACGTTCGCCGAACGACTCGAACCTGCCCGCATAGGGCACCAGCAGCACCGGGCCGCCCGCTCCCAGGAGAATGCTCTCCGGGAATCCATCCGCAATCCAGGATTCCGGATCGTCCGGATTGGCCTGTCCGAGAATCGCGAGATCCGCTGTCCGGCAGCGCTGCATGATTGCCGAAACGGGATCGCCATGCGTGACAACCCATGCGCCGTCTACCTGAGCGCGAGATGCTTCTGCGCGGAATAACCGTTCGATCGCGCCGCGTTGTTCCAGGCGCAGCGTGCGATGCGTGTCGTAGTAGTCAGCCGTTCCGCCCATTACATGGAACTCGCGCGGGTTGGGTTCGAACCGCGCAAAGAGCCCTTCGAGATGGGCGCCGAACCGGCGAGCCAGCCCGAGCGCGAGCGAGAGTCGCGCATTGGCCGATGCGCTCGTATCCATGTGAACGACGATGGTCTTGTAGCTCATTGCGGTCTCCAGCGAAGCATTGCGGTGCGCATTGGGGCGCACCGCGTGTTCCGAGTCTAAAGATGATGGGTGTCCTGCGATTGACCTGAATCAGCCATATTTTCCGTGGATGCATACGGTATGCATGAACCCCGGCTTCTGCCTGCCTGTCAAGGTCGGGCGCGGAGGCGTTGACTGGACCTGAAACGGACAGCAGCGGACGCCGCATTAGCGCCCTGGAAGGACGTCTACGCCGTCCGCGCTATCCTTCCCCGCCCCCCTGAAGTGCTCAGGATTAGCCGCAAGTCTGGGTTTGCCGCGCAACTGAAAGGCTATGGCGCTGTCGGCGTTGGCGTGACCTACCGATCCGAGAGTGGCAGATGGCTGGTAAACGGCGCTTTGTCGGTTACCGGATCGGGTGGAACGGGAGTGCGGACACAGGTAGGCTACGAATTCTAGCGGCTGCCCTCGGTTCCGCCACGGGTCGAACTGGCGCACGATCTCGATGGGCGCACCACCGCAGCTACCGGCGAAGTAGGGCGGAGACCGTAGCGCGCCACCCCATAACCTGCGGCGCACGCTCGGGTTAATTCTTCTTTCGGATCATGCGGCCGGAGACGCCCTTTAGGCTATTGCCGACAGGGAAACCTTCGGCGGGTAGTTCACCAAGAGGTGGACGTGGTCATCCTCCCCGTCGAATTCCACGAGCTGCGCCTCGAAGTCCAGGCATACACCTGCGAAGACTTCGCGCAGTCGTCGATCACTTCCTTGGTGAAAACATCACGCCGGTATTTAGTCACAAAGACCAAATGAGCACGATCACGATACGATGCGCACGCGTCCTGGTATCGCGAGCGGCAGCGCACGGAGATCGCGCGTTTTCTGCCGCATAACCGGCAACTGGTCGCAACGTATGCTGCGCTGCTCGACGATCTCATGGCGAGGCCCGTGCGCTAATCGCTTCAGGCGCACAGCGGGGGCCATGCGCCGAATAGAAGTCGAGCCATCGACTACTGCACAGTGATGGTTGCCTTCATATAGGGATGAATTCCGCAGAACACTTTGTATACCCCCGGCTTGTCGAATTTGAACTGATAGGTATCGTTCTGGTCGAGCGCGGCGGAGCGGAATATGCCCGCATCGTTGACGACGGTGTGCGGTTCGCCATCCATGTTCTTCCAGGTCACCGTCGTGCCCGCCTTGACCGTCATGGCCATGGGCGAAAACATGAAATTCTTGATGACGACTTGATTGGGCTCTTCCGCGTGCGCAGGCAATCCACCGGCGAATGCGGCCGTGAGTAACACGATCGCGCGAAGCATGGCGAAGGTACGACGAAACAAGAGGGATAGCATGGCTCGGTTCCTTGTCGAGTGAGCGAGAGGCGACGTCAGGCGAGCGTCGTGTCGGACAGCGACATTGCGAGGGGATGGCGCGAGATCTTGATACTCGTTACGCCGAGCATCTTCGGCAGCTGGTCGCTTGCCACCTTGAGCGGCCCGGGTCCAGGGCCATTGCCCGCGGTCGGCTGCGGATAGGCGGTCGAGCGCGCCGTGTGGAATGTGACATTCCCTTCCACCTTGGAAACGATCTGATGAATATGTCCATTCAGGACCGTGACCGAGCCGAACCGCTTCAGATAGCTCATTGCCTGGCCCGCATCACCGGTACCCCAACCCCATGGTTCGTAGATGGTCCACATTGGCATGTGCGTAAAGACAACGATCGGCGTGCTGGATGTTCGCCCCTTGAGATCGTTTTCCAGCCACGCGAGCTGATCCTCGCCGAGGTTTCCCAGCCCGTTCGGCTTGAAGTGCATGACATTGACGAGTGCGACGAAGTGCACGCCGTCGTGATCGAAGCTGTAGTAGCCGCGGTTTTCCGACGGCTTGCCAAAACGTTTGAAGTACTCGCCTTGCGGCCCGTCGGTCACGTCATGCTCGCCGGGCACGGTGTGCAGCTCCGTGATACTCAGCCCGGACAACAATTGGGCCGCGAGATCAAACTCTTCCGGTTTGGAAAGATGAGTGATGTCGCCCGTGTGAATCGCGAGCGCCGGTTTGGCCGGCATGGCGTTGACATAATCAATCGTCTGTTTGAACGTGCCCGCGACGTCGGGGTTGGCTTCCTTGTTGAAGCCGATATGCGAGTCGCTGATCTGCAGGAACAGCGGCACGCCGGGTATAGCCGACTTGTCGTCGGTACTGGCCGCCAACGCAAGGTCCATGGGCGTCAAAACGCCTCCGGCCAGAACAAACACAGTTCCCACGCCGCCGTAGGCAAGACATTTCAGGGCAGTGCGGCGCGAGGGTTGGGAAGGAAGATCTGACGACATGGTGTCCTCTCGACTGGGTTCAGGAATTCGGCCGCCGGTTCGTGCCTGAGCGCCTCCCAGGCGGGCTTCAGGTGCAATACCTGACCAGTGGCGGTTTTATTCCCGCTTGTCCGTCACGCAACCTGGCGCGCGATGACGCCGTCACGTACTGTCATGCTGCGATGCGTCGACGATATTGGCCCAGCGCATCGACCTGCCTTCTCGCGCGTCTCGCCGGTTAGCAGGTTGCTGAAGTACCGCTGAAACACGTCATCGCGCAGAGTCCGCGAAGCGTTGATAGACGAACCACCACTTGCCCACTGGAAATCATGCGCGGCGCCGACACGTTCACCGAGAGTCTGTTTTCCGTGCGCAAGCTGGACGACTTCGTGCCCAAGTCGCATCCGTTGCGTTCGATCCGCGTGATGGCGAACGAAGCGCTGACGAAGATGGATCGACTGTTCGCCGAGATGTACGAAGCGGACATAAAAGGCGGACGACCGAGCATCGCGCCAGAGAAGTTGCTGCGAGCCATGCTAATCCAAGTGCTCTACAGCATCCGCTCGGAGCGCCAACTGATGGAGCAAGTTCAATATAACCTGCTTTTTCGCTGGTTCATCGGCCTGGCAATGGATGACGAGGTGTGGGTGCCCACGGTCTTTACGAAGAACCGCGAGCGTCTGATCAGACACGATGCGGTGATCGAATTTTGTGCGCCGGTCAAAACCGGCGAAGTGTTGTGAATGAAAGAGTCATACGTTGAAGGCCTAGCCAGCCACGGCGGCCCCGAGTCATGCGTGTGCATCCGCGAGGGTGCAGGCGAAGCGTTGACAGGGGTACGCATGGGCCGGGTATTGAGCCGCGAAATACACCTCTCGTGGCGTGAGCTACGAGCTGATCGGGGTGCCGAGGCGCTAGAATTCCGCCGAAGGTCACACTGGCGCTGCCGTAATGGCGAGGCAGCGCCGGACCCCGCGCGGTCAGAGACCCCGCGCACGTGCGGAAACACTTCGCTCGGGAACCGGGAGATCCCGCGCTCTACTGCACCCCGCTGGGAAGCGACGGGTGCAGTGCGCATCGTGAAGCCCGAGGGCGCACGACGATGAGCTACGGGCGCGGGAAGTCGGACTGCTGCGTAGTACCGGAGAAGCTGCCGAACAAGGTCGAGGGTGAAACTCCCACGACGGCGGAGGCGGTGGAGGGAAGGCGGCAGGCCAAGGGCAATGCAGTCGCAGCGCGCATGTCCCGCAGATTGAGGCGGGAATATGACATGGGAACGGCGCTCGACGGCATACGACAGACGGCCAAAGGCCGACCGGGTGCGAAGTTCACCACCCTGATGCATCACATCTACGCGGTCGACCGCCTGCGGGCAGCCTACTTTGCGCTTAAGCGCAAGGCAGCAGCCGGGGTGGACGGCGAGACGTGGCAGTCGTACGGACTGGACCTGGAAGCGCGACTTCTGGACCTGTCCGACCGGCTGGCCCGAGGGGCCTACCGGCCCCAGCCTGTCAGACGCGTGTACATCGACAAGGCAGACGGCAGCAAGCGCCCGCTGGGCGTGCCGGCGCTAGAGGACAAGCTCGTCCAGCTTGCCACGGTCGAGGTACTCAACGCGATCTACGAGCAGGACTTCGTCGGGTTCAGTTACGGCTTCCGCCCCGGCAAGAGTGCGCACAACGCTCTCGATGCCGTGAGCGTGGGTATCGAGCGCAGGAAAGTGAGGTGGATACTCGATGCGGACATCAGCAAGTTCTACGACACAATCGAACACGACTGGCTGATCAAATTCATCGAGCACCGGGTAGCAGACACACGGGTTGTGCGGCTCATCAAGAAGTGGCTGCATGCGGGTGTGCTGGAAGATGGCAGGGTGACGCAAAGTGAAGTTGGTACCGTTCAGGGCGGCAGCATCTCGCCGCTGTTGTCGAATATCTATCTTCACTATGCGTTTGATCTGTGGGTGAAGCAATGGCGTGCGCGGCACGCCGAAGGCGATGTGATCGTCGTGCGGTACGCTGACGATTGGGTCGCGGGGTTCCAAAACGTGAGGGATGCGATGCGCTTCCAGCGCGAAGTGACTGAACGGCTGGCCCGCTTCGGCCTGGCGCTGCACAAGAGCAAAACGCGGCTGATTGAGTTCGGACGCTTTGCGCGCGAGAACTGTCAACGTCGCGGCGGGAGCAAGCCGCAGACCTTTGACTTCCTGGGCTTCACGCATTGCTGCGGGAAGACTCGGAACGGGAAGTTCGCGGTACTGCGGTTGACCAGTGGCAAACGAATGCGAGCCAAGCTCTTGGCAGTCAAGGAACAACTGCGACGACGCATGTGCCGGACTATTGCGGAGCAGGGACGGTATCTGCGCGCCGTGGTAGCTGGGCATGTGAGGTACTTCGGTGTGCCACGAAACGGAACGCGCCTCGGGCGCTTCCGGGGCCGTGTTGCCCGTCTGTGGTACCGCACGCTGCGCCGTCGTAGTCAGACCTGCCGACTGACCCGTGAGCGCATGGACCGTCTCGTACGCCTGTGGTTGCCTCCCACTCACATTTGTCATCCGTACCCACACCAGCGTCTGATCGTCACGACCCAAGGCAGGAGCCGTATGCGGTAACTCTGCACGTACGGATCTGTGGAGGGGGTGATGGGTGACTGTCATTCCTACTCCGACTCAA
>NZ_JAYMRY010000042.1:0-65529 GCF_038900695.1 Paraburkholderia sp. JHI2823
ACCTGGGCACGCTGATGGTGGGCATCGAGCAGAAGCTGCTGGGCGGCAACGTGCCGTGGACGCTGCATCACCAGCATCGCGATCACGAGATGCTGAAACCGGCGTCGCAGTGCAAGCCGATCGAGTACCCGAAACCGGACGGCAAGCTCACGTTCGACCGGCTCTCTTCCGTGTTCATTTCGAACACGAACCACGAGGAGAACCAGCCTGCGCACCTCACGCTCAAGGATGCGAGCGTGCCCGTGAACGTGAACCTGCGCACCTACGCGGGCCCGGAAGCGCGCTTCTGCCCGGCCGCGGTGTACGAGTTCGTGAAGAACGACGATGACAGCGACCGTCTGCAGATCAACGCGCAGAACTGCGTGCACTGCAAGACCTGTGACATCAAGGACCCGACGCAGAACATCGTGTGGGTCACGCCCGAAGGTGGCGGTGGTCCGAACTATCCGAACATGTGATGTACGGTGCGCTCGCGAAAGAGGTACCTCTTCATGACGATTGATTCGTACTTATTGACCGGTGATCGTCATGGTGCGGCATCTCGACCGCACCATGGAGAAAATGATGAGTACACTTAAGGAAGAGAGTCCGCAGATACTCGCGGGAGGGCTCAGCGAAGGTGCTGGATTGCAGCGCAAGATTGGATGGGCGGGCGCGTTTTGGGTGGCGAGCGGCGTCCCGGCACTGGTGCTGTTTTCTATCGGCTCGATCGCGGCCACGGTTGGCAAGCCATCGTGGATCATCTGGGGCGTGTCCATCTGCTTCGGCCTGATTCAGTCGTTTTCGTACGCGGAAATCGCCGGCCTCTTTCCGCACAAATCGGGCGGCGCGTCGGTCTACGGCGCGATCGCGTGGGTGCGCTACAGCAAGCTGCTGGCGCCGCTTTCGGTCTGGTGCAACTGGTTCGCGTGGTCGCCCGTCCTCGCGATCGGCTCGGGCCTCGGCGCGGGCTACGTGCTCAGCATGCTGTTTCCCGCGAACGCCGCGATCAACACGTGGCAGATCACACTCGTCGATCTCGGCTGGCTCGCTAGCGGTCTCTCGCTGCGCATCAACGCCACCTTCGTGATCGGTGCGGTCATCCTGCTCGCAACCTTCGCCGTCCAGCATCGCGGCATTCTGCAGGCGGCACGGCTGCAGATGATCCTCGCCGTTTCCGCGCTGCTGCCGCTGCTGCTCGTGGGCCTCTATCCGATCCTTACCGGCGACCTGCCGCGCGCGCATCTGCTGCCGCTCTATCCGCTCGCGAAAGATGCGGCAGGCCACGTGATCGACGGCGCGTGGGATATCTCCGGCGTCCAGTTGATGGCGGGTGGCTTGTTCATCGCCGCGTGGTCGACCTACGGCTTCGAAACCGCCGTGTGCTACACGCGCGAGTTCCGCGACCCACGCCGCGATACTGTGAAGGCAATACTCTATTCGGGCCTGCTGTGCCTCGTGTTCTTCACGATGGTGCCGCTCGCGTTCCAGGGCGCGCTTGGGCTCGGCCAGCTCGTCACGCCTGAAGTGAAGGATGCTGCGGGCAACGTCACACAGGCCGCCGTCTACGACGGAATTCTCTCGCCCGGAATCTACAGCGGTATGGGCGTAGCCGAGGCGATGGCGCAGATCGTCCACGCCGGCACGACCGGCGCGCTCATTCTCAAGCCAATGCTCGTGTTCGCGCTCGTGCTCGCTATCATGACATCGATGGCGGGATCGTCACGCACGCTGTATCAGGCGTCCGTCGACGGCTGGCTGCCGAAATATCTTTCACACGTGAACGAGAACGGCGCGCCCACTCGCGCGATGTGGACCGATCTCGCGTTCAACCTGTTTCTGCTGCTGATGTCCGACTACGTGGTCGTGCTGGCGATGTCGAATGTCGGCTATATCATCTTCAACTTTCTGAATCTCAACGCGGCATGGATTCACCGGCTCGATCGCCGCAACTGGGTGAGGCCGTTTCGCGCACCAAACTGGGTGCTCGCGCTCGGCACGCTGCTATCGTTCGTCAACCTCGCACTCATGGGTCTCGGCGCCGACGTATGGGGCAAAGGCACGCTGATTTCGGGCACCGTCTTCGCCGCGTTGATCGTGCCAGTGTTCCTGTGGCGGCACTACGTCACCGACAAGGGGCGCTTTCCCGACGCAATGCTCAGCGACATGGACCTCGTCTCACCCACGCTCGCAGCGCCCGAGCGACGAGCGGGCTGGCTGCCGTACGGGGCGATCGCGCTGGGCGTCGCCGTGGTGTGCGTGACGCACTGGATCTCGCCGTGACGTTCGCCGCGCGGCGCCTTGACCACGCTTGAAGTCACGCTCGGAAACGAAGCGGGGCGCACGGTCGACAATGACTGTGCGCCCCGTATTCGTTTGTGTTTTCTACGGACGCATCGCCGGCGCGCCGGCCGCCCTCAATCACGCTCACCGCGCGCCTTCCCTCACCTCGAAGATCGCACCTTCAATGCCGAGCACCTCGCTGCCTTCGGAATAGATGCCTACCCCTCTTTCCAACACCAGTTTGATCGTGTCGTCCGCACAGCGGATGCGATAGCGGAGCTCGAACGGCACGCGTTCGGCAAGCGCCTCCTGCACGCCATACCATACATAATCGGCGAACTCCGGCAGGATCAGTTGGCTAAAGCTGTGCTCGTGGCTGTCGACGAACCACTCTGGCGGATAACCGGTGAGCGCCTCGCAGCCCGCGCTCACGATCTCCATGGTCCACGAGCGGTTGTTGCGGCCGCGATAGAGCAGTCCCGGCATGCCGTCGAGCAGGCCGAGCACGCCGCGCAAGCGCGCTTCGAGTGCGTTGGCGCGCCGCTGCTCCTGCGTGACGTCGACGAGCGAGAGGTAGTACGAGGCGCCCTCGCGCGCCACCGTGCAGTCGAACCAGCGCAGATCGCCCGCCGGATGGAGTAGACGCAGGCGCGAGCGAGCGGCCATCCCATCGTGTCCGTCGCGCGCATCGCGCAGCAGCGCCTGCCAGCATCCGCGGTCTTCGGGATGCACGTCGCGCCCGAATGGCAGGCCCGCGCACGCGGCCGACATGGCGCGCGTCCAGGCCGCATTGGCGCTGCGCACGATGCCGTCCATATCGAGTATCAGAAGCGGCACCGGATAAGCATCGAGCGCGGCCCCCGCCACGTGTACTTCATCGAAACCGCTTGCCAGCGATACCATAGCGGCACTCCTAATGTCGCGCGAGCGCGTCGCGATGCACGCTCGCGGCCAACTCCAGCCGTGAGCGGACGTCGAGCTTGCGCAGCAGATTCTTCACGTACACCTTCACGGTGCCTTCGCTGATGTCCAGATGCCGTGCGATCAGCTTGTTGCTCAAGCCCTGCGCGATGAGTGCGAGCGTTTGCGCTTCGCGCTCAGTCAAGGCTGCGCGGCACGGCGGCAGCGCGGCATTTGCCTCGCCATGCCGCGCTCCTTCGTCGGCGAGCAAGTCGCGTACGCCTTCGTCAAGCGTCACCATTCCGTTCGCGCAATGGCGTACGTAGGTCAGCAGCACGTCGGGCTCGGTTTCCTTGAGCACGTAGCCGTCGGCGCCGAGGCGCAGCGCAGCGAGCAGTTCCGCACGTTCGGTCGACGCTGTCAGCACGACCTTCCGACAATCCACACGCAACTGGCGCAACTCGTCGAGCACCGTGAGGCCGCCGAGCCCCGGCATGTGCAGGTCGATCAGCACCATCTCGGGGTTGAGCTCTCCCGCGAGCGTGATGCCGAGGCGCGCATTCGACGCCTCGCCCACTACGACGAACTCGCCGCTCGCGTTGAAGAAGTCGGCAAGCCCGCGGCGAAAGAGAGGATGGTCGTCAATCAGCAGCAGCGTAGTTGGGGTCACCCGTTGTCTCCTTTCAGGCCGAGGTCGGGCACGACGAGGCGCACGCGCGTGCCGCCATCGATCCCGGCGTTGTCAATGTCGATCTGTGCGCCGATCGCTTGCGCGCGCTCGCGCAGGATGTTCAGGCCGTGATGACTCGCGTCGGTCGAGGCGCGCGTGAGCCCCACGCCATCATCGGTTACGGCGGCGCGCAGCGCGCCGCTGGCATCGGCGGAAAGCTCGACCCACGCATGGCGCGCATGCGAATGGCGCACGACGTTCGAAAGTGCCTCGCGCACGATCTGCAGCACGTGCAGCTCAACGTCGGGCTCGAGCGCGAGGTCGGGCACGCGGTTGTCGATTTCGAACACGACGTTCGAGCGACGCGCAAATTCCCCCACCGATCCGGCGATCGCCTCCCGCAGAGAGCGACCGTCGTGCGTGAGACGCGCCGACGTGATGAGTTCGCGCACCTGGCGCTGCAAGCGCGTGACGAGAGAGCGCAATTCACCCACCAGCGCCTCTGAGACCTCTGAGCGGCCCATTTGCTGCTGGATCTGGCTGACGACGAACGAGATGACGCCGAGCTGCTGCGCAACGGAGTCGTGCAGTTCACGCGTGAGCGCGCGGGCGGCATCGCGTTCCGTGCGGCTCTCGCATGCGGCGAACTCGCGCAGACCGCCAAACAGCGTGGCGGCGGTGCCGAGTTCGGCGGCGAGCATCGCGGTGATGGCATTGTCGCCGTCATGAAGGCGCGCTGCGGACTCCCGCAGATCGAGCGTGAGCGCGCGCCGCCCCATGCGTGCAACGAGCCAGTGCCGGCCCTGCAGGCGGCACGCGGCGCACGCGGCACTCGATGTTGTCGAAGCCTGTTCCGCTCGCAGCGCGCAATCCGCGTCGACAACACGGCTGCAGATCGCGTCAGTTTCTCCGGGTGCATCACCGTCTTCGTGCAAACGCGCGCGGCTGCCGGGCACTTCGGCTTCCACGCGAGCGAGCCATGCCGCCGTCGCTTCGCGCCAGCCCGCGCCTCCCAGCAGTGCCTCGACACATCCAAGCAGCGCGTCGCGCAAACGCGCACCACCCGCCCACGCGCCTGCTACGTTCAACTGACCGAACTCGCGTCTCGACGACATGATCCCTGCCCGGAACAAATGGACCAGGTGATGCAAGCTCCATGCCATCGCGACCACGGCCGCGCCGTTACCTCGAAAGGCTTACCTCGTCTTCAGGATTGAGCGCCGATTACTGGCAGGGAACCATGTTGCAAAGGAAGAAGACGCTGTGCGGCACGCAATATCGCCCGCAAGGCTTCAGGCACAGACGCCCGACGTTCGCCCGCGCCCCGCAATTACGCATGCGCCGCACAGCGAAGCCGCCCCGTTGCACCGTTTTGAACCGCACCGAGCCGACCATGAACCAGGACATCGACACGCAGTTACCCGCCGACCGCCTGCCAAGCGCACCGAATTACGGCGTTTTCGCGCCATGCGGCGAGGCGCATTTCCATCTACTTGTCGTGCAGCACGGCGCGCTCGACGCCGCCGCGCCCCATCTCGCGCATTTCGCACCACACGCGGCGCGCTTGCTCGTCCTCACGATGGAGCATGCAGACCCAATCGGGACATTGGACGCGTTCGACATTGAAACGCGCTGCTGCGAAACCGAAGCAGCGCTTGCCGACGAACTCTTACGCGCATTCGGCAACTGCGCGCCGGGGACGCGCCTCTATATCGCGGGCGACGAAGCGTTCATATGGCGCATCCAGCATCGCGCGCTGGCCGCAGGCCTCGAACGCGACGAGATCGCTGCGATGGCGATAGGGGCGACGCGTGCCGTCTACTGCGTCCATTGCGCGAGCACGCGCGACTACGCAGCCCGCGACATGCGCGAAGAAAAAGAAATGGACGATAGCGTCACCTGCCTGTCGTGCGGCGTGCGCCTCGCCGTGCGGGGCCACTTCTCCGAGCGCCTCGGTGCATGGCTGGCCGTGTGCGCCGACGCTGATCACCCTTACGCCCAGGAGCGCGCATGAACACACTCGAAGTGGAAGTCAGCACCGCGCGCATGCTCACACCACTGGTGCGCGAACTCACCCTCAGGAACGTTGCGGGCCCCCTGCCTGCGTTCTCGGCGGGCAGCCACATCCAGCTCTGCATGCAGACCGGATCGCGTGAAGTGCGCAACGCCTACTCGCTCGCCTGCGATCCAGCCGACACGCGCACATGGCGCATTGCCGTGCGCCGCGCCGACGCTTCACGCGGCGGCTCCGCGTTCGTACATGCCGCGATCGAGCCGGGCATGACGCTGCGCGTAACGCGGCCCGCCAACCTCTTCGCGCTGCATGCGCTCGCGCGCCGTCACGTACTGATCGCGGGCGGCATCGGCATCACGCCGTTCGTCGCCCACAGCTACGAACTCGCGCGGCGTCACGCCGATTTCGAATTGCACTACGCGTTGCGCGCGGGTCGCTCCGACGCCTATGCCGACGAATTGCGCGCTCGCCTGGGCGACCGCTTTCACGCCTACGACACCGGTTCGCGACTCGACGTACACCGCGTGCTCGCGGCGCAGCCGCTCGGCGCCCATGTCTATGTGTGCGGTCCGCAATCGCTGATCGACGCCGTGCGCGACGCTGCACGCGCGCTCGGCTGGCAGGCACGCCGCGTCCATACCGAAGCCTTCGCCGCACCTGCGCCCGGCGCGCCGTTCACCGCGGTGCTCGCGCGCAGCGGCCGGCGCATCGACGTGCCCGCGGACCGCAGTCTGCTCGAAGCGCTCGAAGACGCGGGCGTGGCCGTCCCCAATCTGTGCCGCGGCGGCGTGTGTGGCCAATGCGCGACGCGCCATCTAGAAGGCGTCGTCGAGCATCGTGACCACTTCCTCCCTGCCGGCGAGCGCGCGACGCATATGATGCCCTGCGTCTCGCGTGCCTGCGGCCCCTCGCTTTCCCTCGACTTGTGAGCCCGCGTCCATGAGCGTCCTGATCAAGCCCGCGCAATCCTTTCGCAACGACTTCAGCTTCACCAACAGCGCGAAGGCCATTGCCCGCTTTCCATTTCCGTTTCCCGAGGACCGCTACCAGTATTCGGTCAACATCGAGCCGGCCGCGCCGCGCGAACCCGGCTCCGTGTTCGAGCACCTGTTCGACATCGACGAGCATTACCGCTCCGAAGTGGCGGAACGCGCACTCGTGCTCGAAAACGATCCGCGCCGCGCGATAGTGATGCCGCACATGCAGAGCGCGTCATGGGATGCGCTCGAGCTGATCATGGAGCATCTGGCAGCCGACTATCCCGACTGGTTCGCGCTCGAGCGCGACGAAGATCGCTGGCAATGGACAAACCACGCGCTCGGCATCGAGCAGACATTTCGTTTCGGCGACGAAAGCACGCTACCCTACGCGCCGCTCGAATACATCGCGCGCCAGACGCAAGGCGATTTCGCCCTGCTCGACCAGCGCGATGGCGATCTCTTTATGGACGCGGGCGTGATCACCAGCCCCGCCGACTGGTCCCTCGCTTTCGACGCAGGCATGAGCTTCAAGCAATGGCATGCGCCCGTGCCGCTCGCGCATCAGATGGGCGTGTTCGAACGCGCGCTCAAGTATCTGCTTGCCATTCAGGCAGGCGCACCGGTACGGCGGCTGAACTGGACGTTGACGGTGCATCCTCGTCTCGACACGTCGCCAGAAACGTATCACGAATGGGGCCGCGACCGCGGCATCGTTACGGCTCACAACGCGGGCGAGCTGGTGCATCTGCGCGTCGAACTGCAAACGATGGCGCGCCTGCCGCGCAGCCATGCATTGATGTTCAGCATCCGCACGTATCTGTGCAGCGTTGCGGATATCTGCACGAACGCCGCCTGGGCTCAACGACTACATCGCGTACTGCGGGATCTGCCCGCCCCCATCGCCGACTACAAGGGCATGACGCGCTACCGCCCTGCACTCGTCGAATGGCTCAGCCAGTTCGACCGCTGAGGATGCCGCGCATCTTCTTGACTCACGACTTTCCTCACAGGAGCTGAACATGGCCAATTCATGGCGTATTTCCGCGCTCGCTGAGCGCCACCGCGCGCTCGGTTCGAAGCTCGAAGACTGGAACGGTATGGGCACCGCATGGACCTATGCGAGCGACCTTGCCGACCATCACGAAGCGATCCGCACTAAAGCTGGCCTCATGGACGTCTCGGGCCTCAAGAAGGTGCATTACGTGGGTCCGCACGCCGAAAGCCTCCTCGACTGGGCAACGACGCGCGACATCGGCAAGCTCTATCCGGGCAAATCGGTCTACGCGACGATGCTCAACGAAGACGGCAAGTTCATCGACGACTGCATCGTCTATCGAACGGGTCCGAACGCCTTCATGGTCGTGCACGGCGCGGGAACCGGCTACGAACGGCTCGTGCGCTCCGCGCAGGGGCGCCAGGTGGCCGTGCTCTTCGACGACGACCTGCACGATCTCTCGCTGCAGGGGCCCGCGGCCGTCGATTTTCTCGCGGAGCACGTTCACGGCATTCGCGATCTGCCCTACTTCCATCACTTGCAGACGCGGCTATTCGGGCGTCCCGTGACGATTTCGCGCACCGGCTATACGGGCGAACGCGGCTATGAAATCTTCTGCAAGGCCGCCGATGCGCCGCTCATCTGGGACACCATACTCGAGAAAGGCGCACCGTTCGGAATCGTTCCTTGCGGGTTCACCGCGCTCGACTGGCTGCGCGTCGAAAGCTATCTGCTGTTCTTCCCGTACGACAACTCGGAGATGTATCCGTTCGCGAACGAAAAGGCCGGCGACACGCTCTGGGAACTGGGCCTCGATTTCACGGTCTCGCCCGGCAAAACCGCGTTCTGCGGCGCGGGCGAGCACGCGCGCCTCGCGGGCAAAGAGCGCTTTCGCATCTATGGCGTGCAATTCGATGCGGCGAAGGCAGCCCAGGCGGGCGACACGCTCTGGCATGCGGGTGACCAGGTGGGCGTGGTGACCTGCGCCATGTATTCGCGCATCACGAAGCGTTCGCTCGCGATCGCACGCCTCGACGTGGTCGCCGCGCAGCCGGGCTTCGCGCTGGAAGTGCGCGGCAGCCTGGCGACCACGGCGCGCGCCGCGTCTCTGCCTTTCGATGATCCTGAGAAGAGCAAGCGCACGGCGATCGGCTGACGATCCGTGATGAGCCGCGCGAGCGGCTCATTCCACCGAACACTATGGAGTCCAAAGCGTGACATCGCAATTCATTCTCACCGTTACATGCCCGGCCACCTCAGGCATCGTTTCGGCGGTTACGTCGTATCTCGCCGAGTCGGGCTGCTATATCAGCGAGTTGGCACAGTTCGACGACGAAGCCAGCGGCACCTTCTTCATGCGCGCCGTGTTCCGCTTCAACAGCGGCGTGAGCGGCGACATCGACAAGCTGCGCCGCGAATTCACCAGCGTCGCGAACGACTATCACATGCAGTGGAAGCTCGTGAGCGCGAGCGAGCCCATGAAAGTGCTACTGATGGTCAGCAAGTTTGACCACTGCCTGACCGATCTGCTCTACCGATATCACAAGGGCGAGCTGCGCATGCGCATCACGGCGATCGTCTCGAACCATCTCGACTTGCGCCCGATGGTAGAGCGCGAAGGCATCCGTTTCGTCTATCTGCCCGTGAGCGCCGATACCAGGACGCAGCAGGAAGCGGAGCTGCTGCGCCTCGTCGACGAAACGAACACCGAGCTCGTCGTTCTGGCGCGCTACATGCAGATACTTTCGAACGATCTGTGCCAGCAACTCGCGGGCCGCGCGATCAACATCCATCATTCGTTCCTCCCCGGCTTCAAGGGCGCGAAACCCTACCACCAGGCGTTTGAGCGCGGCGTGAAGCTGATTGGTGCGACGGCGCATTACGTGACCTCCGATCTCGACGAAGGTCCGATCATCGAGCAGGAAGTGCAGCGTGTCGACCACGCGCTGCGGCCCGATGATCTCGTCGCCATCGGACGCGATACGGAAACCGTCGCGCTTGCGCGCGCGGTCCGCTACCACACCGAACATCGGGTGTTCCTCAACCAGACGCGCACGGTGGTGTTCCGATGAACACAGCTCGCGTGATCGATGGCCGCGCCGCTGCGCAACAGGTCCTCGACGAAGCCGCGCGCGACACGGCCGTACTGTGCGATTCAGGCGTCGAGCCGTGCCTCGCGGTCGTGCTCGTCGGCGACGATCCGGCCAGCGACGTCTATGTGCGCAACAAGATCCGGCGCGCGCAAGACGTGGGCATCCGCTCGATCGAGCACCGCCTCGATGCCGGAACCAGCGAAGACGCGCTGCTCGCGCTCGTCGCCCGCCTCAACGCCGATCCGAAAGTGCACGGCATTCTGGTGCAGATGCCCCTGCCCGCCCAGATCGACGCCGCCGCCGTGATCGAAGCCATCGCCCCGGACAAGGACGTGGACGGCTTTCATCGCGAGAACGTGGGCCGTCTCACGCTGGGCGAGCCCACGCTCGTGCCGTGCACGCCCGCCGGCTGTCTGCTGTTGCTGCATCAGACGCTCGGCGATCTCGCAGGCAAGCACGCAGTGGTGGTGGGACGCTCGAACATCGTCGGCAAGCCGATGGCCGCGCTGCTGCTCAACGCGCATTGCTCCGTGACCGTGCTGCATTCGCGCAGCGCGAACGCCCGCGAACTCTGCCGCGCCGCCGATATCGTCGTGGTGGCCGTGGGCCGCGCGGGCTTCGTCGACGCGTCGTGGATCAAGCCCGGCGCGGTGGTGCTCGACGTCGGCATCAATCGCGTCGTCGAGGGCGGCCAGACCCGGCTGACCGGCGATGTCGACCACGCAAGTGTCGCGCAGGTCGCGGCCGCACTCACGCCAGTGCCCGGCGGCGTCGGTCCCATGACGATCGCCTGCCTCATGCGCAATACCGTGCTGGCGGCGCGCCGCCAGACGCCGTCTTTCGCTCTTTCGCCCATTCCCACGAGGTAAATGAATATGAAGCAACGTGTAGCCATCATCGGCGCCGGTCCGTCCGGCATGGCGCAACTGCGCGCATTCCAGTCCGCCCAGGAAAAGGGCGCGGACATACCGGAGCTCGTCTGTTTTGAAAAGCAGGCGGACTGGGGCGGCATGTGGAATTACACCTGGCGCACCGGTACCGACGAGAACGGCGAGCCTGTACACGGCAGTATGTACCGTTATCTGTGGTCGAACGGGCCAAAGGAATGTCTGGAGTTCGCCGACTACACGTTCGAGGAGCATTTCGGCAAGGCGATTGCGTCCTACCCGCCGCGAGAAGTGCTGTGGGACTACATCAAGGGCCGCGTCGAGAAGGCGGGCGTACGCAAATACATCCGCTTCAATACTGCCGTGCGCGACGTGCGCTACGACGAAGCCACTGCGCAATTCACCGTCACGAGTCACGACTTCGCAAACGACACAACGCGTGCCGAGACATTCGACTACGTGGTGAATGCATGCGGCCACTTTTCGACGCCGCACGCCCCCACGTTCCCCGGCTTTGAAACATTCGGCGGTCGTATCCTCCACGCGCACGACTTCCGCGATGCGCTCGAATTCAAGAACAAGAATATCTTGCTGATCGGTAGCAGCTACTCCGCCGAAGACATCGGTTCGCAATGCTATAAATACGGCGCGCGCAGTATAACGAGCTGCTACCGCACGGCGCCGATGGGCTATCACTGGCCAGCGACATGGGAAGAAAAGCCGCAGCTGCAGTACATGGCGGGCAATGTCGCGCATTTCGCCGACGGCAGTTTCAAGCACGTGGACGCAATCATTCTTTGCACTGGCTACAAGCATCACTTCCCTTTCCTGCCCGATTCGCTGCGCCTGAAGACCAATAACCGCCTCTGGCCGCTTGGTCTCTATAAAGGCGTGTTCTGGGAAGACAATCCGCGCCTCGTCTATCTCGGCATGCAGGATCTCTGGTACTCGTTCAACATGTTTGACGCCCAGGCATGGTACGCGCGCGACGTCATCCTGGGCCGCATCGCGCTGCCCGGGCGTGAGGTCATGACGGCGGACAGTCTCGCATGGCGCACGCGCGAAGAAGCGCTCGTCACGAATCAGGACATGTTCGAGTTCCAGGGCAGCTATATCGAGCAGCTCGTGGCCGCGACCGACTATCCCAGCTTCGACATCGCGGGCGTGAACCGTACCTTCCTCGAGTGGAAGCACGACAAGCACGAAGACATCATGGGCTATCGCAACAAGTCGTATCGATCGCTGATGACAGGCACGCAGTCGCCGCCGCATCACACGCCGTGGATCAAGGCGCTCGACGATTCGATGGCTGCCTATCTCGGCGAGCCCGCTGTCTCGCCCACCGCCAGGCAGCCCGCATAAACGCATGAGCCACAGGGAGGCAAACCGCATGCCAATTCGCGAACCCGTCGTGTCCCGGCCGCATGAGCCCGCGCTGTTCGCCAGCATGCCCGGACGCGAGCGCTATCGCGTGACGGGCGGCGGCTACACCGTCGTCGAGTTACAGGCGGGCGACATGCTCGAGATCGTCGATCCGGAAGGATTGCAGGCCGCCGAGTTGGCCGCATTCGATACCGCACTCGGCGCGCCCGCGCCCGCCGCACTCGGGCTGCAGGCCTCGCCGCACGCGCGCTTCGTGATCGACGCATTGCGCGAGCCCGCGCCGCACGCACAAAAGACGCGGGCGGCGCTCGCAAAGCGCGGCATCGTCGAGATCGATACGCGCGCGGCCGTGCAATTGTGGGCGCACGATACGCCGCCGGGCCACACGCGCCGCCTCATTGCGCAAAAGCCGCTTGTGGCCGTGGTAGCGGCGCCCAGCGCGGGCGCTACGGTCGACACGCAACACGCGCCAACGAGCCTGCGCCTCACGATCGATCGCGCGAACCCTGCGCTCCGCCTCGCTCCGCCCCGGTCCGAACCGCTTGCCGATCCGCTCGCAGAGTTCACGATCCATCCCGGCACCGCACGCGCCTACACCGTGCGCAAGGGCGAATACGTGCAAGTGCTCGACGTCGCGGGCCGCCAATGCTCGGACTTCGTCGCCTTCGATCTTCGCGCGCTCGAACGTGGCGAGGCGCTCGATCTCGACCCGACGGTAACACGCACGCTCAACGGCAGCGCGTATCCAGCACCGGGCCTCTATGCGAAATTCTTCGACCGCCACATGCAGCCAATGCTGGAGGTGGTGCGCGACACGGTCGGTCGACACGACACTTTCGCCCTCGCCTGCACGGCACGCTACTACGAATCGCAGGGCTACTTCGGTCACGCGAACTGCAGCGACAACATGAGCGCCGCATTAGCGCCCTATGGCATCGCGCCGCGTCCCGGCTGGCCAGCCATCAATTTCTTCTTCAATACCTCAATCGGTGCAAACCAGCAGATGACGCTGGACGAACCCTGGTCGCGACCAGGCGACTACGTACTGCTGCGGGCGCTTACTGATCTCGTTTGCGTGAGCACGTCGTGCCCCGACGACATCGATCCCGCCAACGGCTGGCAGCCCACCGATATCCAGATCCGCACCTATGCGGACAAGGAGCGAATCTCCGTGTCCATGGCCACGCGCAGCACCCCCGACGCCGACCCGGTCCTCACCCGGGAATCAGGCTTTCACGCACGCACTGCCGCGCTGACTCGCCGCTTTACCGACTATCGTGGCTGGTGGCTCGCGAGCGCCTACGATAACTACGGCGCTATCGACGAATACCGCGCCTGCCGCGAACGCGCGGCCATCATCGATCTCAGCGCATTGCGCAAGTTCGAAGTGCTCGGCCCCGATGCCGAAGCGCTGCTGCAGTACTGCCTTACGCGCGACGTCCGCAAGCTTGCGGTTGGCCAGGTCGTGTATTCGGCCATGTGCTATCCGCACGGCGGCATGCTCGACGACGGCACGCTGCTGCGGCTCGGCACCGATGCCTTCCGCTGGATCTGCGGCGAAGACTATGCGGGCATCTGGCTACGCGAACAGGCGGCCGCGCTCGGCATGAAAGTGTGGGTGAAGTCCGCGAGCGACCATATTCACAACATCGCGGTCCAGGGGCCCGCAAGCCGTGACATCCTGCGCGAACTCGTCTGGGCGCCCGCCGCGCAGCCGACACTGGCCGAACTGGGCTGGTTTCGCCTGCTGACCGGCCGCCTCGGCGACCATAACGGCCCACCGCTAATGGTGACGCGCACCGGATACACCGGCGAACTCGGTTATGAACTGTGGTGCCATCCACGTGACGCCCAGACCGTGTGGGATCGCGTATGGTCCGAGGGGCAGCCGCATGGCTTGACGCCGATGGGACTCGATGCGCTCGACATGCTGCGTATCGAAGCCGGCCTCGTGTTCGCGGGCCACGAGTTCTCCGACGAGACCGATCCATTCGAAGCGGGCATTGGCTTCACGGTGCCGCTCAAGACGAAGCAGGACGATTTCATTGGACGTGCAGCGCTCGAGCGCCGAAGTGCGCATCCGCAGCGCGTGCTCACAGGACTCGAGATCGAGGGAAACGAAAGCGTGCATCACGGCGATTGCGTGCATGCGGGACGCGCGCAGGTCGGCGTCGTCACCAGCGCCATGCGTTCACCGTTGTCCGGCAAGAACATTGCGCTGTGCCGCATCGACGTAGCGTACGCGCAGCACGGCGCAGCCGTGCAGATTGGCAAGCTGGACGGTCAGCAAAAACGCTTCGATGCACGCGTATGCGCACCCACCTTCTATGATCCGCAGAAGGCTCGGGTGCGCGCCTGAGCGCGCAAACCCAGTCGCTCCCGCCTGCCCCGTGCCGATCGACGCCCGCGCGCGAGCGCGTCGACCGTTGCATCGATTGCGGAGCCGTCGGCGCAAGAACGTGCGCTATTTCATCGCCGTGGCCGAAGCAGAATCCGTCACCGGCGCCACGCAGACGCTCAATATTTCGCAATCGGTCATCACCGAAGCGATCAAGAGCCTCGAAAGTGAACTGGGCGCGCAACTCTTCGTGCGCCACGCGCGCGGCATGGTGCTCACCCATGCGGAGCGCACACTGCCTGTCTGGCTGCTCAACCAGCTTTCACGGCCACGCGACGTGCCCGTGACCAATGTGGTCGCGCTGATGGTGATGGCCATCACGATGATTCCGATCCTGGGCGCGTGGTACCTCACGCGCGACACCGAAAGTACAGCAGGCAGCAGCCGCTGAACCGCGCGCGGGCGGCAGCGGTAAATGCCTGAAATTTTGGAGCGTTCGCTCAATGAGGAGAGATCAAATGGAGAAATCGATGCAAACAAGCCTGCTGATCGGCGGCGAATTCGTGCCGGGCCATGGCAGCAAGGAAAACATCTTCAACCCGTCCACGGGCGAGGTGATCGCGCTTGTGGCGGAGGCTTCGCTCGAACAGGTTCAGGCGGCCACTGCCGCGGCCAGCCGCGCATGGCCCGCCTGGGCGCGCAGCACGCCCCGCGATCGCGCCACGCTGCTGCTCAGGCTGGCCGATGCCATCGAGGCGCGCGCCACCGAATTCGCGCGGCT
Organism: Paraburkholderia sp. JHI2823; assembly: GCF_038900695.1. NCBI lineage: Bacteria > Pseudomonadati > Pseudomonadota > Betaproteobacteria > Burkholderiales > Burkholderiaceae > Paraburkholderia > Paraburkholderia sp. JHI2823. The sequence continues at coordinate 15,303 of NZ_JAYMRY010000042.1, forward strand.
CGAATCGCTGAACTGCGGCAAGCCCTATCTGGGCGCACTCAACGACGAAATTCCCGCAGTGGCGGACGTGTTCCGTTTCTTCGCGGGCGCGTGCCGCACGCAGCACGGCCCGGTCGCGGGCGAATATCTGGCGGGCCACACGAGCATGATCCGGCGCGATCCGCTGGGCGTGATCGCCTCCATCGCACCGTGGAACTACCCGCTCATGATGGCCGCGTGGAAGCTCGCGCCCGCCGTCGCCGCGGGCAATACCGTGGTGCTGAAGCCTTCCGAGCAGACGCCGCTCACCACGCTCAAGCTGGCCGAGCTGATCGCCGCCATCTTTCCGGCCGGTGTCATCAACGTGGTGACCGGGCGCGGCGACACCGTGGGCGCGCCGCTCATCACGCAGCCGCAGGTGCGCATGATCTCGATTACCGGCGACGTCTCGACGGGCCAGCGAATCCTGGAAGCCGCGTCGCGCTCGGTGAAGCGCACGCACCTGGAGCTGGGCGGCAAGGCGCCCGTGATCGTGTTCGACGACGCTGACCTTGACGAAGTGGTGACCGGCCTGCGCACCTTCGGGTACTACAACGCGGGACAGGACTGCACGGCCGCGTGCCGCGTCTACGCGGAGGACAAGATCTATGACCGGCTGGTGGCGGATCTCTCCAGCGCTGTCGGCTCGATTCGCTATGGCGAACAGCACATGGAGGGCGTGGAGATGGGGCCGCTCATCTCCGAACGGCAGCGCGGGCGCGTGGCCAGCTTCGTCGAGCGCGCGGCCAGCCAGAAGCACATCGAGATCACGACTGGCGGCAAGCTCGCCGAAGGCCGTGGCTTCTTCTACGAACCTACGGTGGTGGCCGGCGCGCGTCAGGACGATGAGATCGTGCGTCGGGAAGTATTCGGGCCGGTGGTGTCGGTCACGCGTTTCAGCGGCGCGGAGCAGGCCATCGACTGGGCCAATGACTCGGATTTCGGCCTCGCGAGCTCGGTCTGGACGCGTGACGTGAATAAGGCCTTCAAGGTGGCGGCCGAGCTGCAATACGGCTGCACCTGGATCAACACGCACTTCACGCTCGTGAGCGAGATGCCGCATGGTGGCATGAAGCGCTCGGGCTACGGCAAGGACATGTCTGTGTTCGCACTCGAGGAATACACCTGCGCTCGCCACATCATGGCCCGCTTCCTCTGATAGGACGAGGTTCGAACGCTTGCGCGACCGTATCGAGCAACGCAACCTTCGTCCCGCGTTTAACCATAAGAACCGATATTTCGGCGCGGTGCGCGCTGTTTATTGCCGCTAGTACGCTCCAGCACTAAAACGGGACGCGCGCTTACGCTGGATCATCGGAAATTATGCAAGCGCGGTACCCGGCACTTCACCGCTTCGAGAGCGTCGTCGACCACGTGCGCGAGGGGGTCGACCGCACCGCTCGTTCAATCCCGGGCACGTAATCGAATGGCCCAGTCTCATTCATGCAGGTGGACTTTCGCTCGCGGACACTTTCCACCTCCTTAGGAGTACCTCTTCAATTCGATTGCTATGCACTTATTGGCTGGTGATCGTCCGTGGCGCGGAATCCATTCCGCATCCATGGAGACGAAGATGAGTTCTTTCAACGAACGAAGTTCTGGACTACTCGTGGACCCGTCCGGCGAATCCACCGAACTGCAACACAGGATCAACTGGGTCGGCACATTCCGGCTGGCGAGCGGCGTGCCCACACTCGCGCTGTTGTCCTCCGGGTCCATCACGCGACGGTCTGCAAGCCTTCGTGGATCGTTCTGGCCGTCTCGATCGGCTTTGGCCTTGTCGAGGCGTTCATCCGTGTTCCACGATCCGCAGAGGTCCCGCGTACGCGGCTGATCGTCGGCGGGACAACGACAGGCGGCTTCGCGACGAGGCCTGCACGAAATCGAGCAAGGCCTTGAACCAGTCCGCCGTCGAACCGCTCGCCGACTATCACCTCGCCAGTCTCTTCAACTCCCTCACTTGATTGGGCTGAATACTGCTTGACACTCGCCGCCATGCTTACGAGGTGCCGTCACGCTGCCCACGGGTAATGCTCTTCGCCAATGAGAAATTCTCTTATTTTTTCGCCCACACAAATGAATAAATTTTTGCTTTCTGCAGCAATAACCACCTTCTTCGCGGGAAATGTCGCACATGCGCAAAGCAGCGTAACCTTATACGGTGTTCTAGACACTGGCCTGAATTTCACATCCAATGCGGGGGGTCACAAAGCCTACGCAATGGTGAGCGGCGATACGTCGGAGACACGCTTCGGATTGAAAGGCACCGAGGACCTGGGCGGTGGCTTGAGCGCGATTTTTACCCTGGAAAATGGCACCAATCTGAACAATGGCCAACTTAACGAGGGAGGTCGACTTTTCGGGCGTCAAGCCTTTGTGGGTCTCAGTTCAACCAGCTACGGCACCTTGACGATGGGGCGACAGCTTGACGCGTCCGTCGACCTGTGGAGTCCGTTTACTGCTGCAGGCGGCGTGATCGGTGACCTCGCCGCCCACCCCTTTGACAACGACAACGCAGACTACGACTTCCGCTTAAACAACTCGGTGAAGTACGTTAGTCCGACAACTCATGGGTTTCAGTTCGAAGGCGTCTATGGCTTCAGCAATTCCACGAACTTCGCTGACAACCGGGCCTATAGTGCGGGGATCAGCTACGCTGCGGGGCCGGTGTCAGCCGCTGTTGCCTACATGCGCCTGAATGGCAGCAACCTCACCACTTCGGGCGCGGTAGCAGGCGACGGCGTCTTCACAGCATCGCGTCAGCAAAATATTGGTGCAGGCGTGAAGTGGACTTTCGGTGACGGGTCCAACGTTGCGCTCGCTTACTCGCACGTCGACGTTTATGATCCGACAGCGAACGCATACGCACCAAACATCGGAACTCAGCCGTGGAGTTCCTGGAAATTCGACAACGTCGAAATCAACGGACAATATTTTATCAACCCAGCGCTCTTCCTGGCGGGTGCCTACACGTTCACATATGGCAACCTGAAGGAAACAGCGGGCCGCTCGAGCCAGAACTGGCATCAAGTCTCGCTAATGCTCAATTACTCTCTCAGTAAGCGCACGTGCGTCTATGTGCAGGGGGCATATCAGCACACCAACGGCAAATCCGGGACGGACCTGGACTCGGCGCATATCATCGGGTCTGCGGACCTCTCGTCGACGGGCAACCAAATGGTGTATCGAGTCGCCTTGATGCACATGTTCTAACAGACGGCTGGAGGCCTGTGGTCACGCTGGCCTCCGCTCCATCTCAAGGCAGCATTGGAAGCGTCGCGCATTTGAGGACGCCCAGCGCCACCTGGCACAATGCCGGTATTGCCGCTATCGAAGGGAGCAGCAGGCGCGAATGGAAGCAGGCAACCGGCTACCAACGCGATCGCTCGCCGAGACCTTGATGTACCGGCTCAAGGTACACACGGGCTCGGACGACGCTGTCACCGGCGGCAGCGGCTGGCGGATGAAAGCGTCCAGTCTGGACTTCACGCCGTTGCGCGGCAACGGAATCGGTGAAAGAAAGCGAGAGCCCTTCGTGGGCTATTTGAGGCCCGCAGCCGCATCACAGCGTATCTGGATGGGTCAAGCCCGCCTCCTCGAAGATCGACTCGTATTTTTCAGGCCCGACGACGTTGCGATACTCCTGCCGAATCAGGATGAGCGCCTGCGCAGTCCTGGAAATCACGCCGTAGGCTTCCAGCAGCTCGGCATGCTCCAGAGCCTCTCCCAAGGTCATGGTCACGTGAGCTACCTATTGCAGTTGAACAGCGATCAACTCGTGGGCGAACGCGGGCCGCTCGGACGCGAACTCCATCAGGTCGAAGAAGCCGTTGCTGAGTGCAAACTCTTCTAGCGCATCCTTGCCGCTATCTGCCTTGATGCGGCTGTAGATTTCGACCATCTTCAGGTCGGTAATCACGTACACCATTTCAACCTCGTTCCGTCCGTTGATGCCTCGAGTAAGGGGTTTTCTCAAGGTTTCAGTCGAAGGGTACGTAGCGTCGCTTAAACCCGTCTTAAACGACACGACCGGAACAGAAGTTTTGCCCGAGCGGAGTCCATGCCTGGCCAGCCGGCCACGCAAGCGCGGCTGGACGTTTCGCATGTAAAGAGTTTGGGAGTTCGATCAGCGGAATTGTCCGCCTTTCCACCTTCGCCACATGGTCTTGCGCGATGTCGGCGATCCAGGTGATCGAGACACGGATTGCCGAACCGCCCGCGCCCCGCAGTTTCGCAAAGGTCCGACCGGCTCGGACCACCCGCACGCGTCGATCGGTCGATCCCTCCGCCCGTCGCACCGAATGGTCCACGATTGCCGACATTCGAGCATCGCAGCCTGATCGCGCCATCCCGGTTCCATCTGCAGGAACCGGCATGGCGCGTCAGCCTTCACCGGCGATCACGCCTCTACGCACAGATCGCGGCTCAGGATTTTGGACAGTGCGTCGGCCAACGCAGCCTCCGGATCAGCGACGCTCCCCGCGCATCGCCAGGCCACCACCCGATCCGGCCGCACGAGCACGGCGCCGAATTCCGAGATTCCGCGGAACTGTGCCCACGCCAGCCGCGGATCGAACGCGTCGCCTTCGAGATGCCCGATGCGCACGGTGTCGATCGGCAAGTCGTTGGCGCGGCCGATGGCCCTGGCCGCCTCGCTCCAATCCTCGCCCTTCTCGCCTGCGATCAGAAGGAATCGACCCGGCGCAACGAAGTCCTTCAGCGCCCGGCGCTCGCCCGAATCGAGGTCGATCCAGGCATGAGGCAGCGGTGAACCCGGACGCGTGCTGGGCTCATAGAGACGGATATCGTCGACCGGTTGCGGCTCTGGTGAATCATCGGCAACGATGGCGTTCGAGGCGTACCGGTAGCCATATTCAACGTTCAGCTCGTTGGACTCCATACTGGCCCGCCGGATCGCCTGCAGCGCCTTGCTTCGCTGCTCAGCATCCGCGGGCAGCCCGCTGACCACGCGCTTGAGCTGCTGCCAGTTCTGTTCGGCGCTCGACGTGGGGCTCAAGCCGAACGCTGCGCCAATCTCGAAGTGCGTGACTGCGTTTTCCATCGAACGCTGGATGTTGCGCGCGTCGACGGGCCGGCGCTCGCTCTCGTAGCTGTCGAGCAGTGACGCGTCGGCCTGGCCCTTGAGCACGGCGGCCAGCTTCCAGCAGAGGTTGTGCGCGTCCTGGATGCCGCTGGTGAGCCCCAGCCCCCCGGTCGGCGGATGGCGGTGCGCAGCATCGCCGACGATGAACACGCGGCCGACCCGGAACTTGTCGGCGAGCAAGCCCTCCAGCGTCCAGCGGCTGATCTTGTGGAAGGTGATCGGCCTGTCGCCCAGGCCCAAAGCCGAGCGCATCATCTGCTCGATCTGGGCATCGTTCAAGTCCTTCACCTGGTCGATCGGCTGGGTCACGTGCACCACCCACTCCTCGCTGTCCGGCCCCCAATGGTTCGGTCCCATCGGCACGAGCACGGTCATCTCGCCCAATGCAGGGCTCCAGATCCAGCGGATCAGGACGTCGGGGTCGGTGGCGACCTGCGACAGATCCGCGGAGATGTGCGCCGTGAGCGAGCGCGCGATTGCGCCCAGGCCCTGGAGCTCGATGCCCACCTGGCGACCGACGGTCCGGCCCCCGTCGCAGCCCAGCAGGTACTGCGCACGGACTCGATATTCCTCGCCCGTGTCGAGGTTGCGGATGAGGGCTTCGACGCCTTGTTCATCCTGTTCCAGCGTGAGCAGTTCATGGTGGAACCGCACCCGTCCCGGGTTGAGCGCTTCGGCGTGCGCCTTCATGATGGGTTCGAGGCGGATCTGCGGCAGGTTCGCGCTGCGGCAGGGGCTGGCCTGAAGCCAGTTGATGTTCTCGCCGCCGTGGCCCCAGGACTCGACCTTGCCGATCCTGCGCCCAAACTCGGGCTCCGGACCACAGAGCCCGGCATACCAGCCCATGGCCTTCATGTTCGCGGCCGGCGTGCTGCGGGCGTAGATCTCATCCGCCACACCCGCGTCGCTCAGGATCTCCATCGTGCGCTGGTTCAGCACATGGGCCTTGGGCAGGATCGAGGTACTGGGCAGCGCGCTGACCAGCAGGTTCTCGATACCCAGGCCCGACAGCAGCATGGAGGCCGTCAGGCCTGCGCCGCCGCCTCCGACGATCAGCACGGCGGTGGTTTCGACTTTCATCATCCTTATCTCCTGGATCGGTCATCCGGCAGCACGGGCGGGTGGACGCGACTCCGACGAAGGCGGGCCACTCCCCCACGCAGCGGGTGTGTTCTATTGGGGCATCCATCGCGCCCCCTGCTCCGGGTTTCGCGAGGATGATTCATTGTAGTGAGATATCTGTCATTCTGACAATATTATCGTTTTCACCTGGAGAGCCGATTGCCGGGGCGGCTTCGCGCCATATAATCGCGACATGAGTACAGACACGACCATCGACCATCGGACCCGCGTCGCGGCAGAACGCCGCGAGCGGATGCGCGCAAGATTGATCGAGAGCGCGATGCTGGTTTTTGCTGAAAAGGGGGTGGGAGGCAGCGTCATCCAGGAAGTCATCGCAGCAGCGGACGTCTCCCAAGGCACCTTCTACAACTACTTTCGTACCAACGAAGAATTGCTCGCTGCGGTGACGCAGGAGCTGAACGACGAGCTTCTTCGGCTCATCGAACGGGAAGTGGGTTCATACGACGATCCAGCGCGGCGGATCGCCTGTGGCGTGCGAATGTTCCTGCGTGCCGCGCACACCTATCCGCTGCTTGCACGCTTCATTGCCGCGGCGGGCTTGCACGCCGCGGGCCCGAGCAGCCTGATCTACGCATACCTGCCCGTTCATATCGAACAGGGATTGGCGAGCGGGCGTTTTCGGGACGTGACGGTTGAAGTCGCGCTGGATTTAATCGTGGGAACCACGTTGACGACGGCTCAGCGTTTCTCCACCGCAGCGCAAGCCGATGCGTCGCCGGAACAGGCGGTTGCAGCCATTCTCCGGGGCATCGGGGTCAGCCGGTCGGAGGCTCAGGCGCTGGTGCGCACCAAACTGCCTGCCATTGCCGTGCCCGCCGATTCGCTGCTGGAACGTGGGCATGCGAGGATGCAGAATCAGTTGCCGCCCCCGGACTCCGAGGTGGGTTAGTTCACTGGCCCGACAGCGCCGACGTGCGCGCATCGCGACTGGCCGAAGAAACTACCGCTCCACTGGCGGCACGAGCAAGAGCGGAATCGATGTCAATCTCAGCGTCCGTTCCGCGACGCTGCCAAGCAGCCAGCGTGTCAGGCCGCGTCGTCCGTGCGTGCCGAGGACAACGAGCTGCGCCTTCCACTGCCGCGCGTCACGATCGATCGCATGCGCGACGTCGTCATAGGTGCTCTTCGTCATGACGAGCGCCGTTTCCACTACCCGCTCCTTTTGCGGGTCGCTCGCAGCGAGCTCGTCGCCAGCCGCCTTGAGTGCGACCTGGCCGCTCTCCCTGAGTGTTTCTTCGAGTTGCTGTTCGAGCGGCCCGGACTCCCGTCCGAGCAGCCGGTCGACAACATAGATGACGCGCCAATCCGAGCGCGCAGACACCAGCCCCATGCCTGCGCGCAACGCGGTTAGCGACGCGTCGCTGCCGTCCGTCGCGAACAGGATCCGTGAAGGTGGGCCTGGCAGTTCGTCTTCGTATTCGACCGGGACAACCAGGGTCGGCACGCGAAGCAGTTTCGCGAGCGGTGCGGACACCTCGCCTTCCACCCAGCGCAACAGGGCCCGATGATGCCGCGCCCCGAGGACGACAAGATCGGGCGCCCATTGCACTGCGGCCATGGAAAGCGCGTGGACGAGGTCGCCCCCTTCCTTGTAAAGATCGATGACCTCGCCTTCGAGAAGCGCGCCGCAGCCGTCCAGTGCGGATTGCGCGGTCTTGATCGCCGTGTCTGCGTCACGCAGGAGTTCGTCCCGTGCGGCCTGGAGCTGCGACCCGGCCCATACGCCCAGGGGCACGAGCGTGTGAGGATTCTCGGCCACGGATACGACGCGAACCGTCGTGGCGCCCGGATGCACGAGTCTGCGCAAGTACCGTAACGCCGCGGCAGAAGCGGGCGAGGAGTCAACGGCGACCATGATCCTTGCAAAGGACAACGGAGCCTGCGTGGCGGAGTGCTGGGTCATGTCGGGCCTCGCTTCGATGACGGAATATCCTTTTCCATGCTGCCCGCGATCTGTCGCCGACATATGATGCAGATCAAACCGCTTCTCCGTTGCGACTTCAAGGTACGGCGTAGCGGCACGGCGTGGCAGGCCCCGTTTGCGCGGGTCGGTCTGGCGCACCATCGAGCCGCGCGCAGCGGGACTCCCGCTCGACCGAACGAGGCACGCGACAGCCATGCACGACATCTTCCGATCGCCGAACGCGTTCCTGCTTGCCGTTTGCGCGGCCGCACTGGCTGCGGGAACAGGCTGCTGGCTTGCCGGCTCCGTCGATGCGGCACGCCTCATCTGGCTAATGGGTCCGCTGCCCGTGCTCGCCGCGCTCGTGGTCTCGATCGCAGGCGCGCTGCGCCGGCGCGAGGCCGGGGTCGACATTCTTGCCGCGCTGGCCATTGTCTTTGCGCTTGTCCTCGACGAACGGCTGACTGCCGCCGTCATCGCACTGATGCTCGCGAGCGGCCGGGCCCTCGAAGACTACGCACGCGCGCGGGCTCGCTCGGAGATGACGGCCCTGTTGAGCCATGCGCCGCGCGAGGCGATCCGCTCGGACGCCGGAAAGTGGACCCCTGTCGCGCTCGACCACGTCGTGCCGGGCGATCGGCTGCTCGTGCGACATGGCGAAGTCGTCCCTGTCGATGGCACCTTGTCGGGCGCTGCCGAACTCGATGAATCGACACTGACGGGCGAATCGCGCAGCCGCCCCTGCGTATCCGGAGAAGCGGTCCGAAGCGGCGCCGTCAACGCGGGCTCCCCCTTCGAGATGATCGCGTCCGCGACTGCCGCCGACAGTACGTTTTCGGCAATCGTGCGGATGGTCGAATCCGCGCAGCGGGCGCGCAGCCCCGCGGCGCGGCTCGCCGATCGCTACGCGCTCGGCTTTCTCGCCTGCACGCTGCTCGTGGCCGGGGCAGCCTGGATTGCGAGCGGCGAGGCCGTGCGGGCGCTCGCGGTACTGGTCGTCGCGACGCCCTGCCCACTGATTCTCGCCGTGCCGGTCGCCATCGTGTCGGGCATGTCGCGTTGTGCGCGCCGTGGCGTCCTCATCAAGGATGGAGGCGCGCTCGAACAGCTCGCGGTTGCGCGCACGCTGTTTTTCGACAAAACCGGAACCTTGACCGCCGGACACGCGCGGCTCGTGGCGATCGAGACCGGCCCGGCAGACACGCCCGAGCGCGTCTTGAGAGTCGCGGCTTCCCTCGCGCAGGCCTCGGGCCACGTGATTTCCGACGCGCTCACGTGCGAGGCGCGCGCGCGCGAGCTGGCCTTGTCCGCTCCGCAGGACGTGCGCGAAACCCCGGGCGCGGGCGTCATGGGAACCGTCGACGGACGCAAGGTGGTCATCGGGTCGTTTGCGTTCGTGTGCGCAACGGCACCCGCGGCGGCCTGGAGCGAACGGCTGCTGCGTCGCGTCGCCTACGAAGGTGCATCCGCGGTGTTCGTCGGCGAGGACGGCGTCATGACGGGCGCCATCCAGATGGCCGACCGGATCCGTACCGATACGCCCCGCGCGCTCCGGCTGCTGCGACGGGAAGGCGTCACGCGCATCGAGATGCTGACGGGCGACCGTGCCGACGTTGCGGAAACCGTCGGCGCGATACTTCAGGTCGACGCCGTCCACGCCGGCCAGACGCCCGCCGACAAACTGCGCGCAATCGAGGAAGCCAGGCGGACCGGACCCGTCATGATGGTCGGCGACGGCGTGAATGATGCGCCGGCACTCGCCACCGCCGATGTCGGCATTGCGATGGGCGCACAGGGGGCCGCAGCCTCGTCGGAGGCCGCGGATGTGGTTCTGCTGGTCGACCGTCTCGACAGACTGGCCGAAGCTCGACGCGTGGCGCAACGCACCCGCCGCATTGCGATCGAGAGTGTGTACGTCGGCATGGGACTCTCGCTTGCCGCGATGGGTTTCGCAGCCGCCGGCATGCTGCCTCCGCTTGCCGGTGCGGTGCTTCAGGAATTCATCGATGTCGCCGCCATCGCGAACGCCCTGCGTGCATTGCGGGTTCCCCGTGCGGGAAGCGGGTCGCTGGCGCCCGCCGCCGCCGCGCAGCTCCGGCGCGAGCATGCCCGGCTCGAGCCGGTGATCGAACAGATCCGCCAGCTTGCCGACGACATGCCGGGACTGCCCGCCACTGCGGTCAAAGCGAGGCTTGGCGATCTCGGCGATCTGCTCACACAGCAGCTCATCCCGCACGAGCGCAACGACGATGCGCAGGTGTACCCGCAACTCGCACCGCTGCTGGGCGGCGATGATCCGCTCGCCTCGATGAGCACCATGCATCGCGAAATCATCCGCGTCACCCGGACGCTGAGCCACATGGCCGCCGACATGCCCGCCGGCGATCCCGACACCGAGTGGCTGCAGGAAATCCAGCGTCTGCTCTACGGTCTTCACGCGATCGTTCGCCTGCACTGCGAGCAGGAAGACGAGCTTTTCCATGCACTCGCCGACAGCGCATAGCCGCATAGCCGATCGCCCGGCTATCGCGTGACGGCTTGCATTGACCTCCATCAACTGACCGCGCGCGGGTTGGCGTCTCATATCCGCCAGGGCGACGCTCCGTCAGCGCCAAACCCTCCCGCCTTCACCATGGGAGTCGCACAAATGATGCTCATCGCCGCATTCGTCGCGCTCGTCTTCGTCTACAGCCTCGTGTCCCGGCGTCTCGAGCGGACCGTCATCACGGCGCCTATCCTGTTCACGGCGCTTGGCGCGCTCATGTCGTTTTCGCAGGAGGCGCTAAGCGAGCTTGCACTGGACCGCAAGGGTCTGCTTCTGATTGCGGAACTGGGCCTCGTGATGACGCTGTTCACGGACGCATCGCGCGTGCGGCCGCAGATGCTCAAGGGCGAAGCGAATCTGCCCGTTCGCCTGCTGAGCGGCGGCATGCTCTTCACCATTGCGCTTGGCATCCTCGCTGCGATGGTCGTTTTGCGCTCACTGACCTGGTGGGAAGCGGGCATTCTCGCCGCGATTCTGGCGCCGACCGACGCCGGGCTCGGTCAGGTCATCGTCAGCAGCCCGCGCGTGCCGCGGCGCATTCGTCAGGCGCTGAACGTGGAGGCAGGTCTGAACGACGGGCTCTCGGTTCCTTTTCTGATGTTCTTCATCGCGCTGGCGCAAGCGCGCGAGACAGGCGGGGGAGGGTCGATCCTGACCCGCTTCCTGGTCGAGCAGCTCGGCTACGGCGCGCTGGTGGGACTGGGCATCGGTCTGATCGGCGGCTGGCTGCTGGGCCTCGCGCGGCGCAAGGAATGGATGGCGGTGCCGCTCACGCAGCTCGGGGTCGTCGCCCTTCCCTTTGGCTGCGTGCTGCTTTCGGAGGCCACCGGCGCGAGCATGTTCATCGCGGCTTTCGTCGCCGGCCTGGCGACCCAGGCAGGCTTCGGCGAGGTCGGCAAGCACAGCGTCGAGTTCACCGAGGATTGGGGGCAGCTGTTCAACTACTTTGTTTTCTTCCTGTTCGGGCTGCTCGTTACGCGTGTCTGGAGGGAGTTCGATTTCGCCATCGTGGCGTACGGCGTGCTCAGTCTCACGCTGATCCGCATGATTCCCGTGGCGCTTGCGTTGAGGGGCACGCATCTCAGCTCATCAACGGTGCTGTTCATGGGCTGGTTCGGCCCGAGGGGGCTCGCGTCCATCGTCCTCGGCCTCGTGTACCTCGAGGGCGAAGCGGACCTGCCCGGCGAGCCGACCATCAAGCTGGCCGTGATGGCGACGGTCTTGCTGAGCATCTTCGCCCATGGGCTCACCGCACTGCCCGCGATCGGCCGCTATACGCGGGCGATCGCCACCCTGGGGGACGATGCCCCCGAGCACGAAATTGTCGGCGCCGATCGTGCGAGCGCCGGGGACGGCTGATACGCGACGGCTTCGCTTGTCGCAGTGGTCGCAGAGGTCGCAGAGGCAAGCGACTGCGCTAGCCACGCACGACCAGCACCGGACAGGACGATATTCGGAGCAGCCCCTCGGCAACGCTGCCCAGCACCGCCCTGCTCACGCCATGCCTGCCGTGGGTGCCCATCACGACGAGATCCGCTTCCTGCGTTTTGGCGCAGCGCTGCAGGCATTGCGCGATCGAGTCGGATTTCCCGAGCGTCTCGCAGATCTCGACCGATCCGGACACTTTCTGATCGGCCATCGCCCGCCGCACCGCTTCGAGCGCGAGGCGACCGTCCTCGTTGAGCACCCTGCCAAGCGCATCGGGATCGAAGTAGCCGGAGTACGGCGCGATACCCCACCTGTGCACGACGTACACGGCATGCACATAAGCGTGCGCAAGCGCCGCGAGCGCCACGGCTTCCTGCGTGGCGCGCTGTGCGCAGGCACCACCGTCCACTGCCAGCAAAATCTTTCGAAAATCGGGCTTTGTCATTTGACGGTCTCCGCGCGCGCGTCGTCTCATGACGACGCATCCAACCTACACAACCGGCCTGGTTTTGGACTGATCTCAGTCAATTGAATGCGGATCGAAGGCGCGATTGGCGCTGCTTCGCGCGCCCCGAATTCCGGTTGATCTGAGTCAATCGCGTTCGCGAGCGAGCGCGAGCCGGCGAAGGCAACGATGTTCACCCGCGTCGATCTGAGCGCCGTGCTCCCATAAAAAAACGGCCGGCGTTTGTTGAATCGCAGGCATTCGCCCCAAGATCGTTGTCGTCAGGCGGTCCATGGCGAATGGGAATTCGTGTAGTGAAGCCCGCCGGAATGCGCGGCGCCTCCAGCGCCCGCGATCAGCCACGCGGAAGGACCGCCAGCGCCATGAAGACCAAACCCCGTCAGCCACGATCACACAACCGCATGGAGCGCGACGAGCCCATGCGCGAATTCGACGCGGGCCCGCACGATATTCGCGTATCGGGCGACACGCTCGATCTTTATCGCGCGCGAATGATGGCGGTGCCGCTGTTGTCGCGCGAGCAGGAAACCGAGTTGGCGCGCGAGATCGAGGCAAGCCGTCAAGACCTCCTGTGTTGCATCGAGGCCTGTCCTCCGGCGCTCGAAGTTCTCGCGCGCCGCGCGCGAGGCGATGTCGAGCAGTACGAAGCTCATGACTGGCCGGGCGGCGACATCGAGGCCGCCTGCGACGCGTTGGCCGCGACTGGCCACGAGGCGCAAGCGGGCGAGCGCCGTGCCGCAATGACAGCGGCACGGCGCCGGCTGCGCGCGGCGACGCGCCGGATGTTCGAGGCCAATATGCGGCTCGTCTACTCCGTCGCGCGGCGCTATGAGAATCGCGGCATCGACCTCGCCGATCTCGTTCAGGAGGGCAGCCTCGGCTTGATGCGCGCAATCGAGAAGTTCGAATATCGGCGCGGTTTCAAGTTTTCCACCTATGCGACGTGGTGGATCCGCCAGGCCGTTGCGCGCGCCGTGGCCGAGCGCTCGCGCACGATCCGGCTACCCGTGCACGTGAGCGACCAGTTCTCGCGCGTCTGGCGCGCACGCGAGCGTATCCGCCAGCGCACGGGTCGCGATGCCGGCCCCGGGGAACTGGCAACGGCCAGCGGCATGGCCGAGGACAAGGTGCGCAGCCTGCTGGCGCTGCCCGTCGAGCCCGCTTCGCTCGACATCGTGCTGCCCGATGGGGAAACGGAACTGATCGCACTGATTCCGGACGAGGCCCCTGCGCCGGTGGAAACCCTGGCTCGCGTGCGCATGTGCGAGTTCGTGAAGGGCCTGGTCGACGCAATGTCTCCCCTGGAGGCGAACATCGTGCGTCGCCGCTTCGGCATCGGCGATGGCGAACCGCAAACGTACGAGGAAATCTCGAAGCACATGGGCGTCTCCCGCGAGCAGGTGCGCCGCATCGAAAAGCGCGCGCTCGAAGCATTGCGCGCCTCGGAGCGCGTGCGTACCGCCGCGCACGACTATCTGGAGAGCAATCACTGAGGCGGGCCCGGCCGCTGGGAGACGTGCGCCGCGAAAGCCGTCACCGTCGATGCGCCGCCGGCCGCGAGTGGCGCTTGCGGTGCCGCCGCGGGCTGCGCCGCATCGGGCTGAGCCGCCGCGCCCACGGCGGCAGGCTCAGCACCTGCAATCAGCGTGAGCAGTTCATCGTGCTCGATGACTTCGCGCTCCAGCAGGCGCTTCGCGATCCGGTCGAGCGCGTCGCGCTGGTCGGCGAGCGTGCGCATCACGCGTTCATGGGCGTCGCTGAGCAGCCGGCGCACTTCGTCGTCGATGAGCTGCGCCGTGCGCGCAGCCGGACGCGCGCCATCGACTCCCGTTAGCGCTTTCGGCATGGCGCCATCGTCGGCGCAGTTCGCAAGGCCGAGGCGCTCGCTCATGCCGTAGCGGGCCACCATGTGCCATGCCATCGTCGTGGCCCTTTCGAGGTCGTTTTCCGCGCCGGTGGAGACGTCGCCGAACACCAGTTCCTCCGAAGCCCTGCCGCCGATCAGCACATCGAGCCGGTCGAGCAGCTCGCTGCGCCGGAGCACGTAACGGTCCTCGGTGGGCACCTGCTGCGTGTAGCCCAGCGCCGCCACGCCGCGCGGAATCATCGAGACTTTTTTCACGGGGTCACAGTGAGCGCGGCTCTGGGCAACGAGTGCATGGCCCGCCTCGTGGTATGCAATCGTCACCTTCTCCTGCGCATTCATCACGCGGCTCTTGCGCTCCGAGCCCGCGAGCGCGCGGTCGATCGCTTCGTCGAAGTCGGCCATGCTCACGTTCGCGTGGTCGGCTTCGGCGGCATGAAGCGCCGCTTCGTTCACGATGTTCGCGAGATCGGCGCCCACGCAGCCGGGCGTGCGCGCGGCCAGCTCTTCGAGGTCGACGTCGGGCGCGAGCGGCACCCCGCGCGCGTGCACCGCAAGGATCTGCCGGCGCCCGTTCAGGTCGGGGCGATCGATCGCGATATGGCGGTCGAAGCGACCCGGGCGCAGCAACGCAGGATCGAGCGTCTCGGGCCGGTTGGTCGCGGCGAGCAGGATCACACCGGCGTTCGGCTGGAAGCCGTCCATCTCGACGAGCAGCTGATTGAGCGTCTGCTCGCGCTCGTCGTTGCCCGAGACCGGATTCGCGCCGCGCACCTTGCCGAGCGCGTCGAGCTCGTCGATGAACACGATGCACGGCGCCTGCTTTTGCGCCTGCTCGAACAGGTCGCGCACGCGCGCCGCGCCCACGCCCACGAACATTTCGACAAAAGACGAGCCGCTGATCGAAAAGAACGGCACGGCGGCCTCGCCCGCCAGGGCCTTCGCGAGCAAGGTCTTGCCCGTTCCCGGCGCGCCGACGATAAGGATGCCTTTGGGAATCTTCCCCCCGAGCCGCCGGTATCGCTCAGGATGACAAAGGAACGAGACGATTTGCTGAAGTTCCTTCTTGGCTTCGTCGATACCCGCGATGTCGCTGAACGTCGTGCCTGTCGCCTGCTGAAGGTAGACCTGCGCGCGGCTTCTGCCGACGCTCATGAAGTCGCGCATGCCGCCGCCGCGCCGCATCAGGAATTGCCACACGATGACGAAGAACACGAGCGGTACGATCCAGGCGAGCAGCAGGCTATCCCAGCTGCTGTCGAGCGCCCCGCGGTAGCGTACGCCGGCGGCGGCGAGCCGCGCCGGCAGCGACTCGTCGGCGACGCGGATCGTCGTGAACGCATAAGGCGGCTTGCCGGCGGTGAAGGTTGCGGCGTCCGAGGCCGGAAGCGACGCCTTCGCTTGCTCCGAGCGCAGCTCGCCGCTGATGCGCGTGGGCGTGATCACGAGGCTGTCGACCTCGTGCGCGGCGAGCAGGCGCTGAAAGTCGCTATAGGCGATCGCCGGCGGCGCAGGCGCGAGCCAAAGCACCTGGGCCGCGAGCAGGACCAGGACGCCGATGAACAACACGATGCTGCCGGAATCGAACTTCTTCTCCATGCGCAATTCGCTCCACGATGGGTGTATCGCCCGCACTCATTCGTTGGCACCGCGAACGAGCAGGACGGGGCATGGCGCCGAGCGCACGAACCGCTCCGCAACGCTGCCGATCAGCGCGCGTTTGACGCCGCGTCTGCCATGCGTGCCGAGCACGGCCAGTTGCGCGCCGTTGAACGACGCACACCGCTGCAGGCAATCCGCCACGCTGTCTTCGATGCCCAGCACATCGATCAGCTCCGTCTCGCAGCGCACGCCAGCCGCCTGAGCTTGCGCACGGGCATCGTCGAGCCGCTTCATGGCGTCCTCCCGGTACGATTCGACGAGATCGGCCGGAACGTAGGTCATCCCCATGCCCATGGGCGCCACGATGTCGAGCGCGTGCACGATGCGCAGCTGCGCGCCAGTCAGGGCCGCGAACTTCAACGCTTCGGCGAGCGCCCGTTTCGCGGTTTCGCTGCCGTCGTACGCCACCAGGATCTTCTCGTACATGTCGATTGCTCCTGCCGGGCCTTTGCCCAGCGGATCGGGGTCGTGGGTTTCCATCTTCGAATCGGCCGGCTGGCATCGAGGCCATGGGCCGATTTTCGGGCCGGCGGGTCGCATCCCTTTGATATGTATCAAACGAATGAAGCCTGCCGGGAGGGACTAATAGAACGAGAACGACTCGATGGTCCGGAGCCCTCGGAGGAGACGCTGCCATGCCCTACAAGACCTTGCTTGCCTACCTCGACCCGAGCGACCGCGCCCAGGCCCGGCTAGGCTTTTCGCTGGACCTCGCAAGGGAATTCGACGCGCATCTCGCTGGGCTCTACACGACATTCATGCCCGAGGTGCACGAATACTTTTCGATTGCGGGCTGCGCGCACTACTACGACGACTGGAGCGATGCGCGGCGCGGTCAGCGCGACTCGGCCGAAGAGGCTTTCCGCCATGCCCTGCGTGGCGCGGGCCTCGGCGGCGAGTGGATCGCATTCGACGACTATGCCGAGCAGCCGATGATCCGGCGCAGCCGTCACGCCGATCTGCTGATCGCCGGTCAGCCCGGCCCCGACGACGATTCGCGCGCGCTGCGCAAGCGCTTCCTGGAGGGCGTCGTCCTGACGTCGGGCAGGCCGGTGCTGGTGCTGCCGTACGCCGGCGCGTTGCGCCCGCCAGGCGAATCGGTTGCGATCGCGTGGGACGGCAGCCGTGAAGCGGCCCGCGCCGTGCACGACGCGATGCCGTTTCTGGAGCGTGCCGGGCGTGTCACGGTGTTGCGCGTTCGCGGCTCCGGCGCGCTGCCGCCTGACGTGCCTGGTGCACGAGGCAGTGGAATCGAGCTGATGCTGGCGAGGCACGCGGTGAACGTCGATTTCGCGCAAGCCATGAGCGATACCGACGAAACCGCCGGCGACGCCCTGCTTTCGTGGGTCGCCACGAGCGGCTGCGACCTCGTCGTGGCAGGCGCCTACGGTCACCCGCAATGGAAGGAGCAGTGGCTCGGCGGCGTGACGCGCGACCTGCTCGAATCGGCGACCGTTCCGGTGCTGTTGTCTCACTGAAGCGCAGTCGAGACTTTGCAGGCGAGTCGCACAGGCTGCGCGCCGCGGCGGCGTTACACCACCTCCTGCGTAGTGGCGTAGAGCCGCTTCACCTCTTGCGCGTCGCACAGCGCCGTGCCGCTCGACAGCAAGGTCGCGGAAGCGGCCGCCTGCGCGAGACGGGCGGCGTCCCGCAGCGTCTGGCCGCGGCGCAGGGCGACGAGCAGTCCCGCCAGGAAGCTGTCACCGGCGCCGGTTGCGCTCGAGATGGGCACCTCCAGCGCCGGCACGCGCAGGGTTTCCTCCGCCGTGACGACCAGCGCGCCGCGTTCGCCCAGCGTCAGTGCGACGATCTGCGCGCGACGGTCATCGACGAGCGACCGGGCCGCCGCGAGCCACGCCGCTTCATCGGCGAGCGGTTTTTCCGCCATGGCCGCCAGTTCGCCGAGACTGGGCTTCACCAGAAAGACGCCCGCATCGAGTGCGAGCGCGAGCGGCGGACCCGAGGTATCGAGCACCACGCGGGTGCCGCGCAGATTCGCCCAGCGGGTCAGGTCCGCGTAGGCCTTCGCGGGCAAGCCGGGCGGCAGGCTGCCGCTCAGCACGAGATAGCGCGGCGCGGGCATGAGCACGTCGAGTATGGCCAGCGTAGCCGACCACTCATCGGCGCTGATCTGCGGGCCCGGCAGGACGAAGCGGAACTCGCGGCCGGTCGCGCGTTCCGTGACCGAGAAGTTTTCGCGCGTCTCGCCCGCGATGCGCAGCCGCCGGCCGGGCACGCGCTCGGCGGTGAGCATCTGTTCGAGCAGATTCCCCGACGCGCCGCCCGCGAGATAGAGCGCGAGGCAGTTCGCCTCGCGGCCGGCGAGCCGCTGGATCACGCGAGCCACGTTGAGCCCGCCTCCGCCTGGATAGCGGCGCGCGGCTTCGCAACGCAGCTTGTGCGTATCGACAACGCGCTCCACCGCCGTCGAGACATCGACAGCAGGGTTCAGCGTGAGTGTCACGATCTCGACCACCTTCGCCCTCCTTCTCGTCCTTCGTAGGGATTTGCCTACATTCCAAGAAAAAGTCTTACGCCAGTTTCAGCGCCCGCTCATTGGAACGCCGCAGCCGGCGTTGGATACTGAAGACGTACTCACCGCAGCCGCTTTGTCCCATCCGATGCAAGGAGCGCCGAAATGTCCACCGTCGAAATCCGCTCGCTGACCGACGCGGCGCTCCCGAACGCGAGCGCCGCCGACGACCCTGAAACCCTGCTCGCGCTTGCCCGTACCGCCGGCTTGCTCGTCACCCTCGACGGTCAGATCGGCCGGGAAAAATATCAGAGCGTGGCGGGCTCGTTGCCTGCGTTCCAGCGCTTCGCCGCCGCACTGCGCGACACGCTCGTCGCCGACGGCGCGCCCTGAGCGAGGCGCGCCCCACAGCGGGCCTTCCGGCGAATCAGACCGCGCGTCCTACTCCATGTGCATGCCGCCGTTGACGGCAAAATTGGCGCCTGTCGCGAACGCGCCGTCGTCCGAGCAAAGATACGCAACCAGCGACGCCACCTCCTCCGGACGGCCAAGGCGGCCGATGGGAATCTGCGGCAGGATGCGCGTCTCCATGATCTCCTGCGGCACGGCTTCCACCATGGCGGTGGCGAGGTAGCCGGGCGACACCGTGTTCACGGTCACGCCGTGTTTCGCGACTTCGAGCGCGAGCGACATCGTGAATCCATGAATGCCGGCCTTCGCCGCCGCGTAGTTCGTCTGCCCGAACGCCCCACGCGAACCATTCACGGAGCCGATGTTCACGATGCGCCCGAAGCGCCGCTCGAACATGCCGGGCAGGAACGGCTTCGTGAGATTGAACATGCTGTCGAGATCCGTGTGCATCACCGCATCCCACTCGGGCTTGGAGAGCTTCATGAAGCTCGCGTCGCGCGTGATGCCGGCGTTGTTGACGAGAACATCCACGCCGCCGAACTCCGCGATGACCTTTCGTGCGCACTCCTCGCATGAGTCGTAGCTGGCCACGTCCAGCCCGAACGCGTGAAACGTGCGGCCCGCTTCGCGTTCGCCGTGCAGCCATGTCGCGACATGATCGTTCTGCTCCGAGTGCGACACGACCACGGTCATGCCAGCGTCGTACAGTCGCCGGCTGATGGCGGCGCCAAGTCCTCCCATTCCACCGCTCACAAACGCAATCCGGTCCTTGCGCATCATGTTTCTCCTCGCAGATCGGTGATCGGCCGCGGATCGGCACGATCGAAAGGTCGCTCCACTATAAAAACCCGCTCTCGCCAGCGATTGACATGCGTCAAATGGAGGCCGGCTCGACCGAAACCGCCGGCTTCAGCCTGGCATTGATTCAAATCAATGGCGACCGCGCGCCCGAATCTAGACTGATCGCACGCCACCGTTATTCGCGCAATTGTGGAGCGCCGATCATGGAGTACCGCAGCATCCTCGTTCATCTGGACGGCAGCGAGCGCGCCAGCGCCTGTCTCGATCTTGCGTTGCTTGTCGCCCAGCGGCACGGCGCCCACGTCAAGGCGCTGTTCGCGCCGGTCACGGCCGATCACGACAGCGCCTGGCCCCTGGCGTTCGATGCGGGCTATCGCGTGCGCTCACGCGAAGACAAGCGCCGGGCGCTCGAGCATCAGTTCTTCAACGGGCTGTCGCAGGCGAATCTCAAAGGCAGCTGGCGTACCGCAACGGAGCACGCCCGGCCGGAACTGCTCGCGCTCTCGCCGTATTCGGACCTCATCGTCGTGGGTCAAAGCGATCCGCACGATCCGGACGCTTCGCTCAGCAGCCGCCTGCAAGCCCAGGTGACGCTGGCGGCGGGCAGGCCGGTCCTGTGGGCGCCCTATGTCGGGACGTTTCCCACCGCGGGCGAACGGATCGTCGTCGCGTGGGACGCGGGTCGGTCCGCCACGCGTGCACTGTACGACGCCCTGCCCTTCATGCGGCTCGCCACGCATACGACCATCGTCACGCTCAACGCCGAACGGGAGGGCCGCATACCGGGAGCCGACATCGCGCTCGTCCTCGCGCGCCACGGCATCGAGGTGGAACTCACCCAGTTACACACGCCCCCCACGGTGTCGATTGCCGATGCCCTGCTGTCACGCGTGGACAAACTGGGTGGCGACCTGCTCGTGATGGGGGCATACGGGCACGCGCGCTGGAAGGAACTCATGCTCGGCGGCGTCACGCAAACCGTTCTCGGCTCGATGCCGGTCCCGGTTTTGATGTCCCATTGAGCGTGCATTTGACTGTTGGCGCGCCAGGGTGGCCGGCGCGCTAGCTCGGGTTCAAGGAAAATCGCCATGTGCTACAAGAGCCTGCTCGTCCACCTCGACGACTCGGAACGATGCGCGGCGCGCCTTGCGCTCTCGCTCGACCTGGCTGAACGCTTCGACGCGCATCTGACCGGACTGTATGTGCCGCGAGGGCAGCGGGAAGCGTCCGAGGGCATGCAGACGCCCGCGGCGCGCCTCGCGCGCATGCACGAGCAATTTCTCCTCGAAGCTGAGCGTGCGGGCCGCATCGTCGAATGGCGCGCGCCTCAGCCTTGCGACGCCGCGATCGCGGCCGTGCACGCGCGCCATGCCGACCTGCTCGTGCTCGGGCAGCCCGAAGCCGCGGATTGGGTCGCCCAGAGCGCGGGCGGCTTCGTGGCCGATGTGCTGATGACAGCCGGACGGCCCGCCGTCGTGGTCCCGCATTCCGGCGACTTCACCCGGTTCGCGCAGAACATCCTCGTCACGTGGGACGGCAGCCGCGAAGCCGCGCGGGCCGTCTCCGACGCGCTCGGGTTGCTGCAGCGCGCCGAGTGCGTGTCGATCGAGGTGATCGCGTCGCACGGCGGCGCGCAGCGCGCGCACGCGCAAAACGCGGCCATCGATGCCGCCGCGTGGCTCGATCTGCACGGCGTGCAGGCATCCTTTCACGAAACCCCGCGCGGCCCGGCGGTTCAGACCGGCGCGGCGCTGCTGAGCCGGGCCAGCGACCTGCATGCCGACCTGATCGTGGCGGGGGCTTACGCGCATTCGCGCGTCCACGAATGCGTTCTGGGCGGCGTGACGCGCACGTTGCTGGAAGCGATGACGGTTCCGGTCTTCATGTCGCACTGATTTCACCGGGCGCAGCGCGCCTTCGAAGAGGCAGGAGTACGTCATGCTCGACAAGCCCCACGACCCGGCAGCCGACACCAGCCCGGTCGACAAGCTCGACGACTACGCGTTGCGCTACGCCGTGCGCCACGCCACGCTAGCGCCGTCGAGCCACAACAGCCAGCCGTGGCGTTTCGTGCCCGGCCAGGACAGGATCCTGCTGTGCGCCGACCGCCTGCGCGCGCTGCCCGTCGTCGATCCGTTCGATCGGGAACTGATCATCAGTTGCGGCGCCGCGCTCTTCAATCTGCGCGTCGCGCTTGCGAGCCTCGACATAGGCTATGCGATCACGCTCTTTCCGACGAGCCTCGATCCGGACCTGCTCGCCGATGTGCGCCTGCTGCGCGGGCAGCCCGTTGGCGCGGAGCTGGCGCCGCTTCTCAATGCGATTTCCCGGCGGGTCACGACACGTCGGCCGTTTTCTCCTGCGCCTGTCGCCGCTGCCATCGAACACGCACTGCTCGAGGCGGCGCGCGCCGAGGGCGTGGAAGTTGCGTGCGCAACCGAAACCGCAACGCGAGAGGCGATCGCCGACCTCGTTGCCGCTGCCGACCAGCGACAGTTCGCCGATCCACGCTTTCGCCGCGAACTCGCGAAATGGATCCATCCGCGCCATACCGGCGACGGCATGCCGGCCTACTCGGCCGGAATCGGATCCCTGCTCGACTTCGCGACGCCGCTCGTCGCCTCCGCGATCCGCACGTTCGATGTCGGCGGCGGCGTGGCGGCCACGCATCGCGCGCTTGCAGCGGGGTCGCCGCTGCTGCTGTGCATCGCGACGAACGTCGACGACGCACAGGCCTGGCTCGCCGCGGGCGAGGCGCTGGAGCGCGTGCTGCTCGTGCTGACATCGCACGGGCTCTGCGCCTCGTATCTGAACCAGCCCATCGAGGTGGGAGAGTTGCGCGCGCAACTTGGGGCGCTGCTCGGCATGCCGGCATCGGCGTGCCCGCAGCTTCTGCTGCGTATCGGCCACGGCACGCCCGACGCGCCTTCGCCACGCCGTCCGCTGAGCGAAGTCGTGGCGTAGGCTTCGTCGTTAGGCCGTCGTCTGGAAGTCCGGCGCTTGTCACCCTTCTCAACGCGACAAGCAATTTGCCCTACCATGCGGTTTATCGGCTATCGGCGCAAAGCGCCTCGTGCATCGGCACGCGTCCGATACCTGCTGACACGGCAAATCATCCGGAGCGCTTCATGCAAACGGCGGGGCCCACATCCTGGACTGGAAGCAACGGCAGCGACATCACGATTGCGGACCGGTATCGCCTTTTGATCGACGCCGTCGCGGACTACGCCATTTTCATGATCGAGCCCGGCGGCCGCGTCGCGAGCTGGAACGCCGGCGCGCAGCGCATCAAGGGCTATTCTCCAGATGAAATCGTCGGCCAGCACTTTCGCGTGTTCTATACGCACGACGATATCGCCGCCGGCAAGCCCGAGCGTCTGCTCGAAGCGGCCGCGCTGCACGGGCGCGTCGCCGACGAAGGCTGGCGGCTGCGCAAGGACGGCACCCGCTTCTGGGCGAGCGTCGTCATCACCGCCGTGCGCGACGACGACGACGTGCTCGTCGGCTTCGCCAAGATCACCCGGGATATGACCGAGCGGCGCAGACTCGAAGAACTCGAGCGCGCTCATGCTGCATCCGCCTTGGTCCAGCAGGCGCGCGAGAACGAACAGCGGCGCATTGCCCGCGAATTGCACGACGATCTCGGGCAACGGATCGCCGCGCTGAAAATGGCGCTCGGCATGCACGGAAAAGAACTCGCCAACGTGTTGCCGACACGGATGCATGCCGAACTCGAGGCCGTCGCGCAAATCGGCGCGGATATCGATTCGCTAGCTGCCGCGGTGCGGCGCATCGCCGCCGATCTGCGGCCCGCCATACTCGACGATCTCGGACTGAGCGCCGCCCTCGAATGGCTCGCGGAGGACTTCCAGAGCCGCTATGGCGTGACGGTCCAGTGCGTGCTGGATATTTCGGAGCCCGACCTGGGCGAATTCGCCACGACCGCCCTCTTTCGCGTCGTTCAGGAAGCGCTCACCAATGTGGCGCGCCATGCTCGTGCACGACGGGTGTCGATCGAGCTTCAGAACGACGCGAACCATTGCCGGCTGCGCATCAGCGACGACGGGGTCGGCTTCGACCCGAAAGCCCCCTCGCGTCCCGATGCATTTGGGCTCATCGGCATGTGCGAACGCATTCTGCAGGTCGGCGGCTCGCTGACGGTCGATGGACGTCCAGCTGGGGGTGTCACGATTTCGGCGGAGTTTCGCCTGCCGGTGAAAATTCATTCGGCGCTCGCTCGCGCCAACCGGTAGCGAACATCCGCGCCCGCTTCATCTCACGCCCCCCACTTCCCGCACGAATTCGAGCTGACCTTGCAGGAGCTGCTCGGCGCAGCGCGCGTAGAGCCAGCCGGGGCCGTTGTCGGTGCTGTACATGCCGCGGCACAGGCCCTTGAGCCGTATCGTCGTCGTTCCGTCCGCCGCCATCTGCCGCACCGCCCAGAAGTACGCGAGACCGAACTCATGCGGCATGCGTGTCTCGATCGTCTCGTCGGTCGCACGATCGATGGGCGTGGGCGAGTGCCGCTGCACGAAGATCCGCGCGCGGGCCCAGACCTGCGCGCAGTCGTCGGATGTCGCGCACTTGATCGCGCTCTGCTCTCGCCGCGCCGCCAGTTCGGTCTCCGACTGGCGGAAGGCGGCGTTTTCCTCGCGGTGCGAGCCGACGTCCGTCACGCAAGCCGAAAGCGATGCCATCGACAGCATCCAACCCAGCGCCCAGCCGAAGGACAACCTGCTCGCCATTTTTTCGCCCCCGCCCGCAATCCGGCCCGTTACCGTGAGCCACCCATTCCAATCTAAGAATCGACTGGCCCGCCTCGATTGATCTGCCTCAAGTCGAGGCGGATCCGGGGCAAAGTCCGTTCGTCTGATTCAAATCAAAGGCGGCATGCGGGTACGCGATCCAATCAATATCAAGGGCACGTGGGCACATGAAGCGAGGAGAGGATGATGAAGCTGACGTTTCTGGGCGCGGCGCAGACGGTCACCGGTTCACGCTATCTGCTGGAAGCGGGAGGCAAGCGGGTGTTGATCGATTGCGGGCTCTTCCAGGGCACCAAGAACCTGCGCCTGCGCAACTGGGATCCGCTGCCCTTTCCTGCCGATTCGCTCGATGCCATCGTCCTGACGCACGCCCATATCGACCATTGCGGCTACCTGCCCGTCCTTGCGCGCAACGGATATCGCGGCCCGGTTTATTGCACGCCCGGCACCGCGGACCTGTGCGGCATCATGCTGCGCGACAGCGCGCGGCTCCAGGAAGAAGACGCCGCATTCGCGAACCGCCACGGCTTCTCCAAACACCATCCGGCCCTTCCGCTCTACACGCTGGAAGACGCCGAAGCGGCACTGCGGCTCATCGCGCCGCGCCCGTTCGACGAACCGGTCACGCTCGACGAGCAACTCACCTTCCGGCTGTTGCCCGCCGGCCATATCCTCGGCGCGGCGAGCGCGGTGGTGTGCAACGGGCATACCGTCGTTGCGTTTTCCGGCGACCTGGGCCGGCCCGACGACCCGATCGTGCGTGCGCCATCGCCGCCTGCGCACGCGGACTATCTGGTGGTCGAATCGACCTATGGCGACCGGCTGCACGATGCCCTCAACCCCGAGGACGAACTCGCCGACATGTTCGCGCGCACCTTCGCGCGCGGGGGAATCGTCGTCATGCCCTGCTTCGCCGTGGGCCGCGCGCAGGAGGTCCTCTACTACATCGCGCGGTTGAAGCAGTCGGGGCGCATGGCGAACGTTCCGGTGTACCTCGACAGTCCCATGGCGATCAGCGTGACCGACCTCTACCGGCGTCACATGAGCGACCATCGGCTCACCGTCTCGCAGGTGCACGCCATCGATCACGTGGCGTTCATGGCGCGCACGGTGGATGAGTCGAAAGCGATTGCCGGGCGCAACGGTCCCATGGTCATCATCGCGGGCAGCGGCATGGCCACGGGTGGCCGGGTGCTGCATCACCTGAGCCTGTACGCTTCGGACCCGCGCAACACGATCGCGCTCGTGGGCTACCAGGCGCCCGGCACGCGCGGCGCGGCGCTCGAAGCCCATGCGCCGGCCATCAAGCTGCACGGCGACTATGTACGCGTGCGTGCAGAAGTCTCATCGATCACGTCGCTCTCCGCACACGCCGACTACCAGGAAACCCTGCGTTGGCTCGCCCATATGACCTGCCCACCCATTCGCACGTTCGTCACACACGGCGAGCCCGCGGCGGCCGATGCATTGCGCCGCCGCATTGCGGAGACGCTGCATTGGGATTGCTGCGTCCCGGAATATCGGGACTCGGTCGAACTCGCCGAGGCCACTGTGCGCGCTCGCCCGCACACCCCGGCCGCGACGGATGAACTGACACCCGCGCCCGCGCCAGAGGCGGGGGCGGCGCCCTGAAAATTCGGCGCAACACGGAAGGGAAACCGGCGCGCCACAGGAGCCAGTCGGGCAAGCGGACAACTTTTTTGAGACACGTTTGCAAGTGGCTCATAAAATGGGCATGCATCCCCCCCCCCCCGCATGGGGTTCGGTGTTCCTCCATTGAATGGGATACTTCATACGCGAATGGGCTACGGATGGATTTCGCGCAGACATTGCGCCCCGGAAAGTCGTCATGGTCTCAGGCACTGACCCGCGTATGCGCGCCGGGCAAGGCGCGGGGCCGGCGATTCCTGGGCGCCTGCGCGATCCGGTCGTCGCGGCCGTACTCGCCTTCCTGCTGGCGTTCGCCCTGGCTGGCATCGTCGCTACGTTCGTGACGCGGCAGTGGCAAGCGGCGGCGGAACAGCGGTTCACCCGGCGTGCGACGGCGCTCCACGAAACGCTCCGGCAGGCATTGATCGCCGACGAGGCCTTGTTGCGCGGCGCGCGCGCCTTGCTCACGCAAACGCCCCGCCCCGACCCCGCAGCCTGGCAGCACTTCGTGTCGGCGATCGATCTGGCTAGCTCGCGTTCGGCGATCGTCGCGCTCGGTTACGTCACGCCGCGCGCCAACCCGGCGGCGAGCGCGACGAACGGCGCCGAAGTCGCGATGCAATGGGCGGGCCCGAGCGCCGGCGTGCCCGAGAGCGCCCTCGTCGGAACCGCAGCGACGCTGGCGGCGCGCCGCTACGCCGCCGAAACCGGCAATGCGGCGCTCGCGGCCTTGCCGGGGCCAGCCAATGCGCCGCCGCTTCTCACGCTCTGGCTACCCGTGTACGAGAGCTCGCCCGACGCGCAAGCCAATGCGCAGAAAGTGACCGGTTTCGCCGTTGCCTTGCTCGACGCGCGGCGGCTGTTCGAACCGCTCGTCGCCGCCGATCCGGGGCTCGCGCTCAACGCGAGGATCGGAATGCCGCCGCTCTCCCTCTACACGAGCGCGCGCGGCGAAGAAAACGAGGTGTTGCCAGGCGTCCTCTTCCGGCGCAGCAATGCGTTCGCGTTTGGCGGCGCCACGCTGACTCTCGACGTCAGCGCCGACGCAAGCCCGCTGCTCACGGGCGCAGCCGCGTGCGCCCTCTTCATCGTGATCTACGGGCTGCTCGCCGCGGGCGCGTTTGCATTCGTCGTGCATCGCCTCGTACGCGCGCGCCCGGCGCCCGCGCAGGTCGGCGGCGATGCACGGCTCAACGAGGCCCGCATGATGGGAATCATCCGCTCGTCGATGGAAGCGATCGTCACCGTCGACGAATCGCAGCGCGTGGTGATCTTCAACCCGGCCGCCGAACAGGTGTTCGGCCTGTCCGCCATGGAGGCGATCGGCTCTCCGCTCTCGCGCTTCATTCCCGAGCGGTTCCGGGCCGCGCACGCCCAGCATGTCGAACGATTTGGCGAGACGGGCGTCAGCGAGCGCCAGATGGGCCGCCCGCAACGCGTGCTTCACGGGCTGCGCGCCAACGGCGAGGAGTTTCCGATCGAAGCGTCGATTTCGCAGATTCGCGACGATTCGGGCAAGCTTTTCACGGTCATGCTGCGCGACGTCACCGAGCGCCTGCGCGCCGAGGAGGCGCTCAAGCGTTCGCGTGAAGAGCTTCGCGAACTGTCGGCCAATTTGCAGAACGTGCGTGAAGCCGAAAAGACCCGCATCGCGCGCGAGCTCCACGACGACCTCGGCCAGCAGCTCACCGCGCTCAAGATCGATCTCTCCGCGCTCGAGCGCCGGCTCGGAGAAGAGCATGCGACCGACGTCCCCGCGCGCCTCGCCGGAATGCGCAACCTGATCGATGCGACCGTGGCCGCCTTGCGGCGCATCGCGGCGGACCTGCGGCCCGTCATGCTGGACGACCTCGGCCTCGTGCCGGCGATCGAGTGGCTCGCGAACGACTTCACGAACCGCTATGGGATCGCCGTCGAGCGCGACCTCGAAGCGGAGGCCACCGATTTTTCGAACACAGCCGCCTCCGCGCTCTTTCGCATCGTTCAGGAAGCGTTGACCAATGTCGCGCGTCATGCCGAAGCCAGTCTCGTCGAGATCACGCTCAAGGTGGACGGACCGAACTGCGTCCTGCGTATCGCCGACGACGGCCTCGGCATGACCGGCGACCCCGCCGACAGGCAGCACAACGCCTGGCGCGACAAGTCGTTCGGTCTGCTCGGCATTCGCGAGCGCGCCCGCATGCTCGACGGCACCGTTCTCATCGATACCGCCCCCGGAAAGGGCTTCGCCATGACCATCACGTTCGCCCTTCACGCCCTCCAGTCCGAAGAGGCCGCATCATGATCAAGGTCATCATCGCCGACGACCACGCGCTCATGCGTGACGGTCTGCGCCGCATTCTCGAAAGCACGCGCGAGGTCCAGTTCGAAGTCGTGGGCGAAGGCTGCGACAGCGCGACCACGCTCGCGCTCGTGCGCGAGCACCCCGCCCAGGTCCTGGTGCTCGACCTCTCGATGCCGGGGCGCAGCGGCGTGGATCTCGTCAAGCAGATCAAGGATGAGAAGCCCGAGTTGCGCATTCTCGTGCTGACCATGCACGCCGAGCAGCAATACGCCGTGCGCGCGTTCAAGGCCGGCGCTTCGGGTTATCTCACCAAGGAATGTGCGAGCACGGAGCTCGTCAGCGCCGTGACGAAGATCGCCGCCGGCGGCGTCTACGTCAGCATGGCGATGGCCGAGCGCTTCGCCCAAAGCCTGAACGAGCCCGCCGACACGCTCCCCCATCAGCGGCTTTCCGACCGCGAATTCGAGGTGTTCCGGCGGATCGCGGCGGGGCAGACCATCACCGAAATCGCGCAGGAACTGTGTGTGAGCGCGAAGACCGTGAGCACCTATAAGGTGCGCATCCTCGAAAAGATGCAGATACCGCACGAAGCCGCGCTCGTGCGCTACGCGATGCGCCACAAGCTCATCGACGATCCGGACGAAACCTGATCCGCGCTTGTTCCAGGCCGCTCGCGGCTGATTGCCGCACGACTGTAGGAATCGCCCTACACAACTTCCGTTCCGCGTACGTCACTTTCCATCGCCGCCGATGTTTTTTTGAGACGGCGTTGCCGATACTGGCTACATGAATGCCAGTCCTGTCCGCCAGTGTCTGCAAGTCTTCCTCGTCGAGGATGCAACCACGGTACGCAGGAAGATCGCCGAGGCCTTGTCGGCCATTCCCGACGTGGCCGTGATTGGCGAAGCCGAGGATGCGGCCAGCGCCCTGACCGGCATCGCCCAAAGCGGTGCGGACGTCGCCGTGGTCGACCTGAGGCTCGCGAGCGGCAGCGGAATCGAATTGCTTACCCGTCTTGCACGCGAGCAACCCTCGGTCGTGACGGTGGTGCTGACGAATCACGCCGGCGCACCGTTTCGCACAGCCTGCCTAAGAGCGGGAGCCCACTACTTCTTCGACAAGACGTCCGAGTTCGAAGCCGCCTGCGAAGCCATTGATGCGTTAGTGAAACAGCGCGCCGCCCCCGTGCGCTGAACCGGAGACGATCATGTATGCCGAGCCTGCCTGCGATTCCTCACTGTCCACGCCGTTCGCCGCGCGTTGGCCCATCGTGCCGGCGCAGCCCGACGTGCGCGAGGCCGCGCCGCGCAAGCCGGCTACGCGCTGTTCCACCTGCTCGCTGCGCGGTGTCTGCATGCCGCCGGACCTCACCTCGACCGAATTCGAGCAACTCGACACGGTGGTCCTCACCACGCGCAACGTGCACCGCGGCGAAACGCTCTTTCGTGCGCACGACGCATTCCAGAGCCTCTACGCCGTGCGCACCGGATCGTTCAAGACGGTGGTCATGCATCGGGACGGCCGGGAACAAGTCACGGGCTTCCAGATTCCGGGCGAGCCGCTCGGACTCGACGGCATCTGCTCGGGCACGCACAGCTGCGACGCCATCGCGCTCGAAGACAGCACGGTCTGCATCATGCCGTTCGGCCAGCTCGAATCGTTCTGCCGCGAGAGCCGGCGCATGCAGCGCCATCTCTACCAGCTCATGAGCGGCGAGATCGTGCGCGAATCCAGCCTGATGATGCTGCTCGGCACGATGACCGCCGAACAGCGCCTCGCCGCATTCCTGCTCGATCTCGCGGAGCGCTTCCAGGCGCGCGGCTACTCCGGCGCGCAATTCAACCTGAAGATGAGCCGGGAGGAGATTGGCTGCTTTCTTGGCATGAAGCTCGAAACCGTGAGCCGGATGTTCTCGCGCTTTCAGCGCGAAGGTCTCGTCGAACCGAACGGCAAGCAGATCCGCATCGTCGACGTGGAGGGGCTCGCTCGCGTGTGACGCGAAGCGTGACATGACAGGCGGCGCGGCGGCCGCTGACTGGTGTTGGCACCGCTAGCCTCGAAGTCGAGGCGCGTGTGTTTTTTTAGGCGCCCGGTACCCGGCGCCGTTCTTTTTTGAAGCATCCGCGCGTGAATGGCTGCGGATGGATGCTCCGCGATTGACACATATCAACGGCATAACGGGCGCCAATGACACCATGGATCTGGCCGGCAACCCGCACCCCGGCCGCACTGGAGGAGAACATTCGATGTCACACGCTCCCACTCCCGTCGCTTGCGCCCTGGCGATTCCGTCTTTTCATGACCGCGCACGCCCGCTCCTGCTCCACGCTGCGGTGGCATGCGCCCTCGCGCTGCAGGCTTTCGCCGCGCACGCGCAGGTTCCCGAACCTACAGGCCTCGTCGACCAGCAGCACTGCATGTTCTGCCACACGTCGGATGAGCCATTTCTCGCGCCGTCGTTTCATCAGATTGCCGAGCGCTACCGCGACAAGCCGAACGCCAGTACCATGCTCGAAGACAAGCTCAGGCACGGCGGCAAGGCGCACTGGGGCGACATGGCGATGCCCCTGCCGGCCGACCGCGGCGGACCGCTATCGGCCGAGGACGCGCATACGCTCGTTCAATGGGTACTGAGCCAGTAATTGCACAACGTGTTCAAAGGAGCACCTCCATGCGCGTCACCGTCCATCTCGACAGTTTCGACCAGCTCGATCCTTCCGCTTACGCGATCGTCTGGGTCGACACCGAAACGAAAAAATGGTCTCGCGAAGGCCATGCGGGCGTGAATCTGTCCGAATGGGGGCAGTGCCGCCCCTCGCCGGGCGGCACCACGCTGCTGGCCTGCGAGGACCAGCACGAAGTCTGCACACTCGAAGGCCTCGATCTCGCGACGGGCGAAGGCCCCTTCGAAGGCGAATGTGGCGGCGTGAGATTGAACCAGCGCCTGAACGCCGGGCTGCTCGAAGGTCGTTGGCACGTGCAATGTGTCGATGAGTGCGTGCCCGATCCCGAGGATGGGCTCTTCGCTGACGAAGCCTGATGGGGCTTCTTCCCTCAAGCGTGGTGTAGGTCAGTGATCGCGGCGCGCAGCATCGCTTCGGCTAGATGCGCCTGCGAATACCGCGGAACCGAGCTGGTGCTCGGCCGCGTCGAATGCCGCGCGAATGGCGGCCACGGGGTCGTCGTTCTCGCAATGGTCAAGCGGTGCGAGTTCCCGCGAAGTCGAAACGAGATCGAGACGAACGTCATACGCCGGCTGGCGGATTCCGGGCTGCAAGGGGTGCAGCCGCTCGATCGCGAGATGGCAAGCCGACAGCACGCCGCAGAACCGCTCGAGGCGCAGCAGTTGAACGGCGGCTTCCGCCTCGAGGGCAGACGAACCGGGGAAACCCAGATAAACGATTTGCATCCCGAGTCCCATCGCCGTGCCCCTTCAAGAATCCGCGGTGTGGCAGTCCGAAGGCGCGTTGCCGCCGTCTCGACTGCGATTGGCTACATTTCAAAAGCGTGACGGACCTTGAGGTCGATCCAGACCATGCCCTCGCGCAGCCCCTCGAGCACCGCCTCCCGCTCGCTCTCGAACACGCGATGATGCGCGAAGGCGTGGGAGAAACGTTGCGTTTGCGAGCCGTGCATGACGCGGACTTCGCAGCAAAAGCCGCCTTGCGGCGCCGGCGACGTGACGGCCTCGACACTCCAGGCTCCCGAATCGATATGGCCGTTGAGCGGCATGATGTCGTTCTCCTTCAATCGTGAGGGTCCCGTGAGCCTGGCCGCGTGCAGCACGGCGAACGACCGGACCTGCGTATGTGAAATCAGCGGAATCAGTGAATTCAGGATAAGGCTGGGCGGTCAACACCAATTGATGCACGTCAAGTCGAGCTATGCCGCTGCCGCACGGGGCGACGCGATATCGACGATTCGCATGGCGCAGCGCTCAGTGAAGGCACTGACGTTTCCGTGTGACGACTCGCCCCGTACGACTCGCGCGTCGCCGTTGGCTGATCGGCTGCGCGGTTCGCCGGCGCCGCGACGAGAACCGGACATCGCGCGTCGCGCAGGGCGCGCGACGCAACGCTGCCGGGCAGTGTCTGCGCCCGAATGCGGCGCCCCTGCAAACCGATGACGAGCATATCGGCGCCCCAGCCGCCCACCTCGCGCAGGATTGCACTCGCGATGTCGTCGAATTCGTCGTGCGTCGCGAGCGCCGCAAGCGAGACGCGGGCGCCGCATGACGCTACGAGCGATCTGGCGCGGGAGAGCGCGCTGGCGCGGCCGTCCTCGAACAGATGGCTGAGTTCCGGCCCTCCCACATGGAGCGTGCGCTCCACGACATGGATCACGCGCAACTCCACCTCCGCGGGCAGGCAGCGCACCGCGAGCTCGAGCGCGGCATAGGCACTTGCGCTTCCGTCGACGGCGATCAGCGCGCGAGCGAGAGGCGGCGCGTCCAGCGCGAGCAACTGCGACGGCACATACAGCAACGTGCGGCGCGTCGCATACGCGATTTCTTCCGGGTCGAGCCTGCATGCCCAGTGATGCCCGGGACGATGCGCGGCCAGCGCCACCAGATCGGCGTCGAAAGCGTCGGCGGCGCGCGCGATGGCGACGGGCGCCTTCGTGTGCAGCACCGCGAGGTCGAGCAACTGCACGTCCGGTTTGCACCCATCGAGCGCCAATGCGTCCGCGGCTTCGCGCAGGTCGAGTTCTGCCCGGCGGATCATCGCCGCGTGGGTAGCGGCGGAGTCAGGCAATCCCAGCTGCAGGGCGGGAAACAGGGCGGCCGGGTCGGCCGTGAGTTCGACGAGTCTGACCGGCGCCTCGCGACCCGCGAGGCGGCAGGCAAACGCCGCGAGCAAAGCCAGGCCGCGTCCGCCCTCGGCGGTGGCCATGAGGCGATGAAAGGGTTTCGACGGAAGTTCCATGAGCGTGTCCCGTGCAATCGAGCGAAGGTCGCCGTGGCGCCATGCGGCCTCGTTCGGGCCATCACGTCAGCATCGACGTCTTCGAAGCGAGCGGCACGAGGAGCAGCGGCAGCACCGTGCGCTGCGCGACGTCGGCCGCGACACTCCCATAGCGCCACCGCCCCCCTTCGTGTCCACCGCGCGTGCCGAGCACCAGCAGGTCCGCGCCCCATTGCAGCGCAGCCTGAACGATCGCGTGCGCCGTTGTCTCGCCATCGTGCCCGGCTTCGAGGATCGCAGCGTCGAAGTCCTCGGGATGCTGCGCGGCCGCCGGGTCGCACGCGAGATACCCCACCCGCACCGCCGTGCCCGGGGCAGCCAGCCTGGCCGCTTCCCGCACGGCGCAAGCGGACGCCGCGCTGCCATCGCTCGCCACGAAGACGCGCCGTGGCGGTGCCGGGCAGTGGCGGGCGGCGGGTGTGGGCAGCAAAAGCACCGGGCACTCCGTTTCGCCCGCGAGCGCGACCGGATTCGCCGGCGCCCCGATGATCAAGTCCGCCTTCCAGTCGCGTACCGCGCGGGCGAGCGCCTCGGTGCGCGCCGCGCTGTCCGGCCCGGCACCGAGGAATTTGCAGTCCGCTTCGATTCCGCGCAACGCGAGCAATTCGCGGGAGGCATCGAGCGTGGCGTCCAGCGTGATCCGATTGAAGAAATGCTGTGAGGCGCGCTTGTCCGCGTCCGCTTCGAGCGCGGCCGGAGCGAGCCCCGCGAGCCGCACGTGCGCGCCTCGTTCGGCCCAGCCCGCCACGCAATCGAGCAGCGCGGCAACGCGCTCCATGCCGGTAAAGAGGACAAAGAGACGGGAGTAAGGCGCAACGTGCTGGACCCTGGCGGCCGCCGTAATCGCTCGTTTCATTTTTTTGCCCCCCTTGATGCAACCGCCTTGCGTTGCGCCTCACGAACGCCGGCCTGCACGAGCGCCCAAAAAAGAAGGCGCCGAGCCGATGCCCCAGCGCCGTAGCGGCGCGCGCCGTGCTCTCGCGCACGGATCGACGCGTCCTCCTTCCCCTCCGTACGACCTCAGGCGCTCACTGGATCTGCAGACGCTTCTGCTCGGCGGGGGCTTTCTTCGGCAGCGTCAGCGAAAGCACGCCATCCTGATACTGCGCAATCGCGGCGCCCTCGTCGATATCGCTGGCGAGCGAGAACGTGCGCGCAAAGGAGCCGCTGTAACGTTCGCGGCGAATGACGCGGTCGCCTTCCTTCTGCTCTGTCTTGCGATCGACCTTCGCGTGGATCGAAACGACATTGCCGTCGATCTTCACGTCGATGTCTTTCTTGTCCACTCCCGGAAGTTCGGCCTTCACCGTATAGGCCTTGTCGTTCTCCGTGACGTCGAGCTTCATCGCCGAGAGTTCGCTCTCCTCGTTGGCGAGCATGCCGCGCATCGGCCGGAACAGCCCCTGGAAGAGGTCCGAAACGGGCTCCATGGAAAACGGGTCATAACGTGTCAGATTGCTCATTGCATTGCCTCCTTTAGGCGTTCGTGGCGCACGAACCCTGCGATGAGTCGCGCCGTATTCAATCTACGCAGGGACGGCGTTATCCGATTGATCTGGCTCAATGACTCCTTTTTCCGAAATCCGCGTTCGCCGAGGCCGATGCACAAGGAGATGCTTGACTCAAATCAAGCGTGACGCGCCCTGCGTTCTTAGACTCGAATCACCAATCCCCGCCCGATGGGGCGGTGCGACCACCCCGTTCGCTGGAGATCACGATGAGCTACAAGACCCTCCTCGTGCATGTGGACACGAGCGCGCGCGCAAACGCGCGACTGTCGCTTGCGCTAAGGCTGGCAGGCCGGTTCGGCGCGCATCTGGATGGACTGTTCGCGACGTTCGAGCCGCAGCCGCGCGACTTCTATGTGATGTCCGGCACTGCCGACTATTACGACACACATCGCAAGCTGCGCCGCGAACAGCGTGGCGCGATCGAGCGGCTCTTTCGTGCCGAACTGACGCGCGTGCAGATCGATGGCGCCTGGCTTGCCTCCGAGGGAGACCCTGTCACGACGGTCATGCTGCACAGCCGGACCGCCGATCTCGTGGTACTCGGGCAACCCGATCCGGACGATCCGGAGTCCTATATTGCCGAACACTTTCCGGAAACCGTCATCCTCGGCGCGGGCGGCCCTGTGCTGCTGATGCCGTACACAGGCACATTCGATTCGATCGGCGAACGCGTGCTCGTGGCCTGGAACGGCAGCCGCGAGGCCGCTCGCGCGGTTCACGACGCCATGCCTTTCATCGCGCGGGCGGCGCATGTGACCATCGTGGCCGCTTCCACGGCCTTTACGCCGGCCGAGTCGCAGGCGTCGTGCGCCGACCTCGCGGCCATGCTTGCGCGCCACGGCGCAACGACGGTCCACATCACGCGGTTCGAGCGCGACGCAGTCGAATCCATCGGCGATGCGTTGCTCAGTTATGCGGCCGATGGCGGTTACGACCTGCTGGTGATGGGCGCCTACGGTCATGCGCGCATTCAGGAGCTCGTATTGGGCGGCGCCACGCGCTCGATCCTTTCGACGATGACGCTGCCGGTGCTCATGTCTCATTGACGGACCGTCGCCCATCACCTTCATTTCCAGGCCGATCCAGGGAGGGCCTGCCATGTACTCGCGCATTCTGGTCGCACTCGATGGCAGCAAGACTGCCTCACACGCCCTCGACACCGCGATCAGACTCGCGCTCGATAACGGCGCGGAACTCCAGGCGCTCTATGTGATCGACCTGCCGGTCATCGCGTACGACGTGCCCGGCTACGATCCCTCGATCGTGCGGGCCGCGTATATCGAGGAAGGCCGCATCATTCTCGGCGATGCACAAGCACGGATGGCGCAGCAGGGCGTGAAAGGCACGTCGCGCCCGGTCGAAGTCGAACTCCCCGCGGAAGATGTGGCGCAATGCATCCAGCGCGTCGCCGCTGAATGGCCGGCCGATCTCATCGTCATGGGCACCCACGGCCGCCGCGGCGTGCGCCGCCTCGTGCTCGGCAGCGTCGCCGAGCGCGTGCTGCGGTGTGCGACCTGTCCCGTGCTGCTCGTGCCGGCGCGCGTGGTGCCAGGTGATGAGCACGAGGGGACCGCACCACACCATGCACGGGTTTCGGCGTGAACTGAGGTGCCCTCGGGAAATGGATTTTTGCGTGCGCCAAAACAGGGAGCCTGAGGCCGGAGCGCGGTGCGCCTCAAGCATCGTCGCCTTCGGGATGTCTCCCGCACCCGTCGTCCGGATCTGCTGGCACATGCGGTTCGCGTCGCTGGCCGTCCCTGACCCTGTGTCCGCCGCCGCAGCGTGCGTGCTCATCAGCGCGGGCTAAGCCACGGTCAGCATTTATTGATACGGAATCCTCATTTCTTACGGGCCTCCGCCTCGATTTCCAGTGTGCGGTCCATGGCCACAAGCCTCACCGGGTTGGTCTTCTTCCACTGCGATTTCGGCACCAGCACTGACCATTCTGCGTCGGTCGTACCGTGGAAGAATGCCGCGACACCGACGTAGTTCGCCGTGTCATCGATCGGCCCCGAGATCTTCAGCGTCTGCCCCGGGCCCAGCGTTACGTCCCGGCGCCACAGCGTCGCCGCCTTCAGCGCCTCGCTGCCCGCGAGCAGTTGCGCATAACTCGCCGTCGCGAAAGGCTTGTCATCGCTGAGCTGGTAGATACGCAGCACGACCGGCAGCGACGCGCCGCGCGCGTCCTGGTTGAGCGCGTCGCGCGCTGTGACGACAAGGTTCATCTCCTTGACCTTCGTCACGAATACCGCCTGCGCAGCCGCCACAGCGCCGTCCTTCGCCGACTGCCACATGCCGCATCCACTCACCGTCAGCGCAAGCAACACGCCAGGCGCATATCGCCGGATCCACGTTGTCATCAGAAGGGCGCTCCCGTGAAATCGGTGCGCGGATAGACCGTCTCCTGGCCGTCGAGGGTCAGTATCAACTGCATCGAACACTGCAGGCTCGCGTAGCGCCCGACGAAATAGCTCAGCACGTCGCCGAACAGTACGGCATCGCCCGGCCCGTCAAAACCGCCCGCGTCGAGGTCGACGTGGATGCGAATGACCCGCAGCATGATCCCGCGCAGCAGCACGTCGTCCGGCGAGAGATGCACTGCCCGGATCGCATCGATGCGCCGGGGGACCGCATCGTCCGCTGTCCAGTCATACAGTTCGAGTATCTCGCGCAAAACCGGCGCGGGCTCCTCCATGAACATGCGGTTGAATTCGTTCATGCCCCCGGTGGTGTAGTGGCCCAGCACGCGCCAGTCGTAGCCCGGGAAGTAGCGCGGCGGATACTGCGGCAGGCTCGGCGCCGTCAGGTTGCGCACCGAGGCGATGCCGGTAAAGCCCGACACCGTCCCGGTGATCGTCGCCTCGGTGAGCGCCAGGCGCGGCAGGCGTCCGTTGTTCGCGAGCGCGCGCATCGTCACATGGCGGTCGGGCTGCGGACGGTCCTCATCGTCCGGCGCATAGCGGTACGCCCCGGCCCACAACTGCCCCGCCAGCGTCACCCACAGTTCCCTGCCCAGCACGCCATAGCGCGTGGCGGTGTGGAAATAGCGCTCGGGCTTCTCGTAGTGCAGCAGCCAGCCGCGGTGCTTGAAACTCGTGAACGGGCGGTAGGCGTGCTGCGCGCTGCCCTCCGGGTCGGCGGCGGTCACCGTGAGCAGGTCGTAGGGTTCGACGTGCTCCGCCACGGCGGGCTGCACACGCACGCGGTGTTCCTTGTCATGCCAGTCGGCGGGCTTCAGCGGCAACGCATCGACCTCGAACAGGTTGATCACCGGCGTGCAGAACAGGCGAAAGCTCTCCTTCCCCACCGGCTGATCGCCAGGCATGCGCCCGTGCAGTTCGATCTCCAGGGTCAGGCTCGCCTCGCCCGCCGGTATCAGCGTGCTGTCGAAGCCGCACAGGTCGACGAAGTGGAACTTCTGCGGGAAGACAAAATACTCCAGCAGCGTCTGCTCGCGGTCGACCGATTCGTTGCGCTTCGGATCCATGATCGGCCACAGCCGCGTCGACGGGCCAAACCCGGCGGGCGTAAAGCGCACCCCCTCCAGCGGCTGCAGCGCGCCGTCACGCACCGAGGGCAGGCGCAGGCCGACCGACACGACCTGGCGCGTGAGCGCCGCGTACAGCGCGGCGGCGGCGGGCTGCTCGCCATGCAGGTACAGGCGGATGCGCGACAGGTCGACAGGCTCGCGCCGGTCGCCGGACCACAGGCCCAGCGCGAGGCGGATGACCGTGCACCCGTCGGCGCGCACCGCCAGCACGGCGTCCTCGACCGACAGCGGCAGCAGGTCGACGGCCTGCGTCGTGCGGAACGGGCACTGCACCCCGTCGGGACCAATCGGCGCCGAGCGCACCACGGCTCCAGCAGGAATCTGCGCGGTCGTCGTGGCGGTGGGGTTCAGCGGCCTGCACTCGATGACCGCCAGCGACGGGATCGGCCGCGCCATGTGTTCATAGAGATTGTCGAGCATCCCGTCGGTCAGCTCCGGCATCGCGTCGTCGAGCTTGTAGCGCAGCCGCGCCATCAGCAGCGCGAAGCCTTCGTTGACCGCGCGGACCTGTTCGTCCTCCTGACTATACTGCATGCCCAGGCGCCGCGCGGCGTCGGGCTGGTCGCGCGCGAACTCGCGACCGGCTTCGCGCAGGTAGCGCATTTCGGCGTCGAAATAGCGCAGGAACGGGTTTCCGCCCTCCTGCTGGAACGGTTTCCACGGTGCGGTCATGGCTGTAACTCCGGCGGCAGGGGTGGCAGGGACGGCAGTCCGGCTGGCGTGCCGGCACGGCCTGTCACGAAGATGCGATCCGGCATGCGAAAGCCGCGCAGCCTGAGCAGCTCCAGCGGCCCTGCGCCGATCTGCACACGCAGCAGGTAGCGCAATGGCGCCGCGGCATCGCTGCCTGTAACACCGCTTACGGCACCGTTTGCGGCGCTGTCTGCGGCACCCCCGGTCGCTTCGCCCGTCGTCCCGCTGGCGGCAACAGCGGCCTGCGCATCGCCGCCAGCCGCCCCGCCCGTCCAGACCAGCTC
Source organism: Paraburkholderia sp. JHI2823 (assembly GCF_038900695.1). Taxonomy (NCBI): domain Bacteria; kingdom Pseudomonadati; phylum Pseudomonadota; class Betaproteobacteria; order Burkholderiales; family Burkholderiaceae; genus Paraburkholderia; species Paraburkholderia sp. JHI2823. The sequence continues at coordinate 54,823 of NZ_JAYMRY010000042.1, forward strand.
GTAGCGCGAGTCGTCGAGCGGTCTCACCTGAGCTTTCTCCAGCAGGCGCAGAAAGGCCCAGTCCCCGCTGCGGTCGAACGCGAGACGCAGTCCGCCGCTCAGCGTCTGCCAGTTCAACGACGCATGACCGTTCAGGCCATTTCCAGGCCATGCCAGCGACGACCACGTTTCGCGCTGGTTGAAGTAGACGATCTGCTGGCCGTCGATGGTCAGCTCCGTGCGCGTGACGCCAGGCGTCGGCTGCGGCATCAGCGCGAAGTGATGGCGCGCCTCGCCCTGCGCGTAGAGGTGCGCGCCCATCGGCCCGATCAGGTGCAGCATGGCGAGGAACTTCGGATCGAACTGCAGCGACTGCGGCGCGAGTTCGTTCGGCACCCATTCTTCACCCTGACGCTTGAGCACGCCAGAGAGTTCGACCGCGATGAAGCGGTTGATCATGCCCGTCTCGGGCCGCACGTAACGGCCAAAATCGGCAAGGGACGCGTCAGCGCCTGTCGGCGCGAACGGATAGCGCGAGGCGAACGACGACTGGAAGGGCGTCACCACGGCGGCCCGCCATGCATCGTTCAGGCTCGCGGCGGCGGGTTGCAGGACGGCCTGCCAGGCCGCATCGAGCGGCTGCACGAACAGGGTCTGCCCGAAGCCTGCCCACTGCGCGCCCAGGCTCGCGGCGGTCAGCGCAGCATCGTCGCGCGCCTGCGACAGATCCGAGAGCTTGCCCTGGAAGATCGCCTGCGCGAGCGAGCGCGCCATCGCCTGCGCGTCGGGGCTCGCCTGGATCTGCTGCAGCTTCAGGCGCACCGTCGTATCGGCGGTCAGCACGCGCGACAGGCTCACGCCACTGAACGCGGCGGCATTCACCGGATTGCCGCCGCCCGTCCTGCCGCCAGCCGGAGCCGCGCTGGCATCGCCCATCAACGCCAGCAGCGGGCCGAACGCGCGGTCCAGCGGATTGACCACGGGAGCCTGCATGGCATCGCCGTCACCGCCGCCCAGCAGCCCCTGCGCCTTGCGCACGAGCGTGTCGGTAAGCGCCTGCGAGGGACGGCCCGCCTCGCCCTGGTACTGCACCGACTTCATGACCGCCAGCAGCGGCGAGGTCTGCGCATCGGTCATGCGCGTGAGCTGGTCGATCACGCCAGAGAAGCTCGTCGCCGGGATCCACTGGAAGCTGTTCAGCAGCGTTGCCCAGGCCGCCGTGTAGTCGGTGAAATAGCGGTCGCGCAGGCGCCTGCCCAGATCGTCAGCGCTCTTCTTCCCGTCGACAGCAGCCTGCGCCGCCTGTGCCACATTCACCGAGCCCTCCACGGTGGTGGCATTGATCTGCGCGCCCGGCTGTTCGCCGGTCAATACCCAGTCGCCCTCGACATGCTGCCCCTTCACGGCATCATCGATGGCCTTGCTGATGACGCCCTCCCACGCAGCGCGCGTGAAGATGCCCGGCACCGTCTGCGTGGTCGTGAACAGGCCGTGCGCGTCCGCGCCAGCGAGCAGCGTGGCGAGCGACACATCGGCATACTTGCCACGCCCCTCGTCAAGCACGCGCTGGTACAGCACGTCGTCGCTTGCCGACAGGCCGATCTGGTTCACGAGCGTCGAGCGCATCTGCGTGACCAGCGGCTGCAAGGCGCTGATCCGCCAGCCCGGATGCGTCTTCAGGTGATCGGACCAGAAGCCCGCGAGCTGCTGCGAGGTGTCGAGCCATTCGCCCGCGCGCATGTCGGCGGGCGCGGGCCAGACCTCCAGCAGTTGTGTCTTGAGGAACGGTGCGTCGGTACGCGCCGGGCCGGCGAGCATCAGATAAGCCTTGAGGCGGTTGTACGCCTGCTGCTGCGCGTCGTGGCTCTGCTGCTCGTCGGCGCGCACCTGCGAGAGCTGGACAAGCTGTCCTTCGAGCGCCTGCACGACCGGCTGGCGCAGGTTGCGGGTGGCGACCGTCTGGTACGGTCGCCAGAGCGTGTCGAGCAGGTCATCGTTGCGCGAGAGTCCGCCGCGCAGGTACCACGGCGCACCGTGATCGCGGCGGTATTCGAGCGTGGCGATGGTATTCTGCAGGGCGAGTTGTGCGCGCAGCGCCTGCGGCGTGCCGGGCGTGGCCGAGAGCGCCTGGGTGGCGGTCATTTCGGCATCTTTGACGAGTGCCCGGTTGCCCAGCCCCGAGATCGCCATCAGGATGATCCAAACGATGGCAGCGATCACGACGAACCACGCAAGCACGTCGGGCCAGTACAACCCCGTGCGGCGACCCCGATAGTTTGGCATGGTGGCCGCGATCTGCTGCCACATCGGCAGCAGGGCGCGCGGCTGTTCGCGTGTCACTTCGGCTACCGGCACCGCCGTCGCGGCCCCGGCGTGTGTGTCGTCACCACCATTAGCCATCGGTACCGGGACGACAGTCGTCCCCGGAAAAACCGGCGCGAACAGGACACCCGCGAGCGGCGCACGCAGCCAGTTCGAGGCGGCGAGTGCACGCAGGTTTGCACCAATCCGTTCAGCGTGGTCGCTGATGTACTTCGAAACATCCATCAGCCAGGTCGCCTTCTCCCGCGTATAAAGGCGCACGCCGGCGTCCGCCGACCAGTGCTCGACCGTGGTCAGCAATTCTGGCGCTCTCGTGGCCGCCTCCTGCGCCTGCCTGCGCGACTCGTCCGGCATGAAGGCACCGACCGCGTCGAAGCGTTCGGAGGGGCTAGCCTTCGTCTCGACCGGATGCAGGAACGTGACGGGCGCCGCCCAGCCAAGCGCGGTGGCGATCATAGAGAGTTCGCGGGGTAGGCCCGTACCGGCTTCTACAGCGCGAGCCACATGCACGAGGCCGTCCACCGGGCGACGGCGGCACAACCGGCGGATCTGGCCGAGCCACTTTTCTTTCTCGATTCCGTCCGGGGCGGCGTGAACAAGGACGATTTCGCCAACGTGCATGACACCTGCCTGCTTGAGGCCGGGGGCCACCTGATCGACGCGCTCATCGGTGCCGTCGACCATCAGCCAGCGCAGACGGCTGCGCCAGAACCAGCCATGCGAGACACGCAGTTCCTCATACATGTGTTGCAACCGCGCGTCGCGCTTGAGCGGCTTCGCCGCCTTCGTACGGTCTCCGGTGTCACTGCGAAAGAGTCGAGCCGCGAAGCCGTAAGCGCTAGTCGCGAACAGGGCCAGGTGAACGACGACAACGACCGCGAAGGTTGACAGGATGACGATGATCGCTCTCAGCCGCGACTCGCCTGCGGTGACGCCAACCATGTCGCCGCGCAGCGATACGATGCCGATTGCGAGCAGCGCGACGACCAGCGCCGCGACCGGTAACCCCCAGATCGCCAGACGGCTCGATGGCGGGGATTCCTCCTTCGCGGTCGTGGACTCAAGCGAGTGCAGGGTAAGCCTGGGGTCGTTCATCGGTATTCCGGTTGTTATCTGTATCTGCTGTTGTGGGCGTTACGCGCAGGACTGCGGATTGCACGCCATCAATGATGAGTTGCGGGCCGTCTGCGGGGCCTGATTCGATGGCTGCCACGACGGACAGCCAGCCGTTTGCGTCACCGAAGTCGCCGACAATGCGGTCCGGCCGCCGCTGCGCCTCGTCTTTCACAATGGCGTCCATATGGGCCGCGCGCAGCGCCTTGTCGCATCCGTCTACCGGGCGGGTTATCCACGCGCGCACGAACGAGGTGAAGTCAGCCTTGCCCCACACCGCAGCATTCGCGAAGCCGTAGTCGACCTCGCCTGCGCGCCCTGCGACGGGCCGGTGCAGCAGCGCAGCGACCTTGACCGCTTCCGGCAGACGGAAGTACCCCGCCGTCAGGAGTACCGCGACACAACCCTCAGCGCTGCCTTCGGGCGGACCAGCTTCATGCCATGCAGTCGCCACGACGAGCAGCGGCCGTGCGTCCTTCGCGTCGAGCCATGCATCCGCGACCATCAGGCCGTCCACAGCGGCTACTGCCTGAACCGCAAGCGGCGGCAGGCCGGCGATGCGCAGGGCGTCGGTGACCATCGCCACGTCCGCCTGCTCCCGGCTCGAGGCGCTCAGTACGCGCACCTGCGGCCACCATTGCCGCTCGTAGCACGTGAGTGCGTACAGGCTCGCCCCCAGTGGCTCCAGCGCTTGGGCAATCTTGAGCGTCAGCAGTGAAACCTGCTTCGTCTCCTGTTCCACCTTGACGCTCTTTTCGCCAACCTCGGGACCGACCGTTGCGGGTTCGTCAACCATCCAGTCCGCTTCCTTGAAGCGGCAATGCAATACGAGCTTCGCTCCGGTGCGCGGTATCTGCGCAGCGGCCATGCGTTTGCCGGCGGCGATCGCACCGGCAAGGGCATGTTCGCTTTGTTCACCAACCGGCATGCAGTAGCCAACGCCGAGCACCTGGAGAGGCTTCTGCGCCGTTCGCAGCCGCGTTGCCAGCCAGCGGCTACGATGATGGTTGCGCCAGTGCGCCCGATACCAGAGACCCTCGTAACCCGCCCGCTCGATACCAAGCAGGATCAGGAACGCACCGTTAGGAGCACAAACAAAGCAGAACCAGAACCATCCTCCGCTTGCGGGTTGCCCCTTTGGCCACAGCAGCATGGCAATGGCGACACCAAAGACGTTGCAGGCAACCCAGATGCAGAACCACCACGGCCAAAACTGGGGGCGGCGCGGATAGGCGCTCGGCCGTCCGGCGGGAGAAAGATCGACCGGCATTACTCGATATTGAAGTTCATCAGCGACGAGAGCAGACGGCATGCGCACGCGCAGCGGTAGTGATGGAAGGCAACCCACTTGCCATCGCGATCCGGGAACTTCTCGTAGCCTTCGTCGATGACGGTCGGCCCGTGCTCGTCACAAATGGCCTCATCGCCCTTACGAGCGAGCGGGCGCCCCATGACTACGAACCATTCAGAGCCGCCAGTCACTTCGCCGCCGTTTTCCAGTTTGTCGCCTTTGCGGATGGGAGATTTCATCATTGCACCTGTACTGCGGTTTTTTTCAATCGTGACCAGAAGAAAGATGTTATTTTGCGTGAGGGACGATTTGGTTGATTTAAATTATCAATTCAAAGACTGCAAAATCAGACTCATCCCCGCATCTTTCACCTCAACTTAGGCGCTACAGGATATCTTTTCGCGAGTGCCTTTCGAATCGACTCAGCGTCCTTATATTGTGCATGTGTAGAGTGACCATCGCGAAAGCCACATTCACATTGATCCACAAAGGGTGCGCTAGCATCGCTCTGCAATCCCACGAAAACAGCACCCTTTTGAGCGCTTCCAGTTAACTTATAAATGTAACCATCGAAATATTCACCGCCGTAATCGTAGTGATTTAGCGGCGTTCGCACGAGAATGACGACCTCCTTATCTTTTGGATCATGATCTGCGTTCGCAAAAAAGACACTAGCAATTTCTGGAACACCATCATCTTTCAGGTAGCGATCAAATAATTCATCGTGCCAAATATGGTTTCCGTCTGAAAAGAGTAAATGCGCATCCAATATGTAAGGCCTGTTATCTTTCGTATAACCCGGCACATCGGACGTGTTCATCACAAAGTAAATGTATGCTCCTTGCATCGCAGGTCCGGCATCAATGATCGGTGGCTGCAATTTGTGACCCTCATCGGTGCGAGCACTTACCGCCGCCTGAACCGCAGCAGGAATGTCTGCCGCATAGGTCTGCTGGAAAATCAACAGAAAAAACGACGCCAACAATAAATGAAATGTAGAAGTCCACCGAATATTCATAACAACCGAGCCTCTGATAAGTTCAACCGAGATATTTCTCAACCGAGAAAAAACCGAGGATGCCATCTGAAGACGTTGCATTTTTTGGACGGTAAAGCAGATCACGCGCCTTCCTCCGTCTGACGTTCCAATGTGCTATCCGTTGGCATTCTTAGCGTATCGCCAAGAATGAAATAGGTGTAACGAAAGAACTGCTGCCGCGCCGGCAATCCGCCAGCACCGCCGACCAAACGGAAACAATTCCGGACATCGGTATCGGATGCGCCGCGGTCAGCTTTTGTATCGATCCGAGTCTTGGCCCAGAAGTAGCCAGCGGAATCGGCAGCCGTCTCTGCGTCGGATTGCAGCAGCGTGGGGTTAGGGTCCGTCGTATAGTCCTTGGCGCGGTACTTGCCATATTCGCTATACCCGATTCGCCATGTGAGGTGAATCAAACCGCGACCGCAGAAGCGACGACCGTCACCCGACTGCACATTCCCACCAGCCACGGCTTTCGCGTGAACCTCACCGGGACGCTGAGCTATGTATGTAGCGCGATCACGGTTCTTCAGAAAACCAAGATTCTTAAGCCAATTGTATTTGTTGTCGAAATCATAAGCGGCATCACTCGCGGTATAGTTCTCATACATTTTCCGGAAGTAATCTGCATTTCCATTTTCTCTTGTCGAGCATAAAGCTCCAGTCTCCTTGAAAACCTGCCCCAAAAAGTGGGCTTTCCGAAGGCCATTGTTAAATCCGTACTTTAGAAACATATGATTGAGCGCTAGCCACATGCGCTTCGGCGATTGCCCCCTGGAATCGTCGTTGCCATCAACAAATCGCTTCTTGCTTTCGACCCAGGATATGTGACCGCCAGCTTCAGATATCGATTTACGAGGTAGCAATTGAATCTGCTCCTGAAGGCTTAACCAGACACACTTCCTGAAATGGCGAATAAACGCGAGGGGATGGAAGAACCAGAGCTTCTGTCCGGCAGGCAACCCTGTCGTGTCCCAGAACTGGATCTCCTTGAGGTACTTGAGGAACTTGTTGTAACCATCGTCGTCGCCGTGATAGAAACCACCCTCATCAAGTAGTTTCGCATAACGTGTCTCGTTGTTCGCGCTATCCCATTCGCTGGGCGCGTTGCAGATAAACCCGCGCAACGCCTGGCGTACTGCGTCATGACCTTTGACGTAGCTCGAAAGCACGTCCGCCTTCTGAATTTCTGTCGTTTTGACTACGGCCGTGGGCTGCTCACTGTCTGCAGCGTCCTTTACGATTTTCTTGAGCGCGTCAACATCGCACAATCCGTCGCTGTCGAAGGGTGTATTGCCATCGCTGATCTTCTGCCAGCCCATGAACGATGGGCAATCCGCGTCGGACAGCTTCTTGATCTCTGCCTTGCTGATATCGATATACCCCTGCTTCCCAGCGGCGTAGGTTACCTTTACCCACGTCGGCTGCGTTGTATTCGAAGACAGGATACGTCCGAAACGCAACATCTCGTACCCGTCGCTCGGGCACGTGGCATAAAGCGCATCCGCGCGATGATAGAGATCGTATTCGTAGTTCCTTTCTTCGACGGGATCGGGTGTCAGCAGCGTGCGCGAACCGTCCGCGGCGACACTCCAGACGTTCGTGTACTTCGCTCCCTTGCTGAAGTAGGTTTCGACGATGAGCGGGAGTGCGTTCGTGTCAGTCCGCCGTGGCTCGAATGCAATGCCGTGCAGCTTGTTGTGTTCGTCAGTTCCCGGCGGCAACGCAAAGAACTGCTGCTCGGCAGGAATCATGTAGTAGGTATGGCCCCAGCAGTCCGAAGTCGTTGGTGTGCTCGGCGCGGCATTGCCGAGTTGCGTATGCCCGAAATACGCATTGAAATCATCCGGCAGCATAAAGACTTCGAAATGCATGTACGTGACGCCTTGGTAGCGCCCGACATAGCCCAGGGTGTCCTTGCGGAGGACCTTCTGGCCATTCCCCTTTGCCGCAGGGGTTACCTGACCTTCGGCATCTGCGCCGGACGGCTTCTGCAGGAAGTCGGCCAGGCCCGTGTCGTCGAACCCGAAGGTATGGTATTCGGCGAGTGGCAACAGGTGCATGTAGAGCGAATAGAACGTCATCGTGCGACCGTCGCCCGTTTCGGTCGAATGCTTCAGCAGGACGAAGCCCGCGTTGCCGTTCCCGGAATCCATTGCATGCTGGCAGACACGATATGCGACGACCTCGCCGTCCGCGATGGCATAGACAGGGCCATGGTCGCTGGGCGCGAGATGCACGCCGCAATGCCAGTGCCGGTCGTATGCGATCGGGTAGATGCCGTGCGCGAGTTCGAACTTGTCGACGGCATCCATCATGGGGTCCGGCTTCGACCCATCGGTAGATGTAAGGCCGGATTCAGGCAAAAGGGGAGGGCTGATGATCATGGCGTATCAGTTCGTATGCGGGGGGCGATCGTTGAGCTTCAGGTCGCTTTTCGGCAGGATGGGCAGTTGGGCCGGCACGTTGTCGGGACCGACGAAGGTGAACGAGCCTGCCTTGATAGTGAATGCACCGGGGCAGTGGAAGGTCACGTTGCCGTTCTCGATCACGAGCGCGCCCCCGCCGCTGTTGAGCGTGATTTTCGACTTCGCCGACACCTGCACATCCGCGCTCTCGCTCGCAACACGCAACTGCTTTTGCGCGAACAGGTCCATCCCATCGGTCAGCGCCGAGGCCGTGAACTTGCCCTTCGCGGCGGTGAGATTGATACCGAGCTTGTGCGCACACAGCGAGATCATGTCACCCACCGCCATACGCAGGCGCTTCGCAATACTCACGTCCAGGTCCTTGCCCGCGGTCACGATCACGCTCTCGCCGGCCGATTGCTGCACCGATTTCGGCGTCACGAACGCCATACCGCCCGGGGCGCTCGCGAGCAGCCCCGCGTCACGAAGCTGGTTCAGCCCGTCGAGCAGCGCCGACTGCGTGGCGCGGTCGGCAGGATCGGCCCCGGCCTGCGTAGTCGCCGCCGCGAGGTCCGTCACCCGCTGCAGCGCCGCCTTGAGCTGCGCGACGGCGGCCGGCATCTCGAGGTGCGGGGTGTCCGGCCCGGCTGCCGCGTCCGCCGTGAAGAACAGGCCCTTCGCTGCGCGAAGCGTGCCCCACGATTTCGTGGTCGCTTCAAATCCCTCACCGCGAGCGAGCTTTTTACCGTTGAGCAGATAGCCCTGGTTGAAGGCCGTCTGGCTGTATACTGTCGCGAGACGCGCGCTCTCCTTGCCTTGGAGATCGTTAAAAACGACCTCGGCACCCAACAGCGGAGAGCGCCATATTGCGAAGCTAAAGAGCGCATCCGAGCCCCGAACCGGATCGCGGTGGGCATTGTCGTGCAGGGCTCCGCTGATGTGCATACGATCCACGTCCGCATGCGCCGCCTCCAGCAGCACCTCGGTGGCCGGCAACAGCGGCGCGTGCAAACCGCCCTGATCCGATGACGACACACGCACCAGGCGCAGCTTCAGCAGTTGCCGGTCGGTGTTGCCCGCGCCCTGCAGGAACTTTGGCAAAACGGGATAACGACCGTACTCATCCATACACCCGTAAGGCGTCGAATCAAAGGTTGTCACAACGCCTACGATGGGGCCTTTCAGAAAACGCCAGTCCCGCTCGTAGTCAAATTTGGGCCGGTAAGTCAGATGCGCGGGCATCGCCTTGAAGCGGGCGTGTGCCGGTTTCGTGCGACTGCCCTTCATGACCATCGACGTGATCACGAACCCGTACTCGGCGCGCGGCACCTTCACATTGGTCGTTTTCACCACGACGCCCGGCGCAATGCCCATCGCGTTCGTCGTGCCCGAGAGCGTCACCTGCCGCGCGATCTGTTCGTCGCGCCGCATCTGTGTGAGTGCTTCGCCCTGCTGCTGCGTCAGGTGGAACTCCGCGCTGCGGCTGACCTGCCCGAATACCGAGCGGTCGCCGGCTTCACTGGAGACATTTACCGTCGCCCGTAGCGGGTCTTCCGGCGTGCGGTAGTTGCGCTCATACAGTTCAATCGTGGCGGGCACGAGGGTACGCGCGTCATTGAGCGACAGCACCGCCTCGTGGCACCCGGCCGAGAGGCCCGAATCCTGGATGAGCGGAACCTCGACCGAACGGATATAGGCGCGCGGATTGTTGGCAAAGACAATCGTATCGAGCTGGCCATTCTTGCCGCGCCCCTGCTTGTAAAACCAGAAAACGCCCTTGCGGCGGCAGTGCCGGGTGATGAAGTTCCATAAAGACTCCTCATACATCACCACCTGTTCCATCTTCTCCAGCAGCCCTTCGATCTGGAATTCCACGTCTACGGCGTCGAAGTTTTTGCGGTCCACCAGCGCCTGCCTGATCATCTCCTGCAGCGTCACGTCCTTGAAGGTATCGGACTTGATGATCCGCTTGCAAAGGGCAGCGAAGCGCGGCTCGATGCGCAGCCGGTAGGTGGCTTCGTCACGGCTTACGCCGATACGCTCCATGCGCGTGATCACGCCGTTGAAGGTGGCGGCTTCATGATCGACGGGTTCGATATAGCTGACCGAGGGCACGGCCACGCGCTCGTCGACCTGCAGCCCGGCGCGCCGTCCGACGTACTGCTTGCCGTCGAGATCGAGCTGCGGCGAGGTTACCGTCACATCCGCCGTATAGTCCTTGCACAATCCCCCGCGCACCCGGAACTTCGCCACGTCGAAGTCGTGTTCGAGAATCCCGACCCAGACGCGTAGACGCTGGGTCAGTCGCGCGCTCGGGTGGCGCAGCGCGTCGGTGAAGCTTTTGGTCACTGCATTCATTTACGCGCTTTCCTTCTCTGGTTGAAAGGAGTGAAGCACAACTGCTGCGTCTGCAGACATCGACCAAAAAAATCTAGCAGGCTGCTGAAGTACCGGCGGCCACGTCATCGCGGAAGACCAATGAAGCGTTGATAGAAGGCCCCCACTTGCCCCCGAAGATCATGCGCGGCGCCGACACATTCACCGAGAGTTTATTTTCC